>NZ_JBHZCY010000112.1:0-30955 GCF_042786665.1 Kitasatospora sp. NPDC059146
TGGGCGGTCTGAAAATCACCCGTTACGCCGCTCTCCGCACCCACCCCCTCCACCGCCCCCTCCCGCAGCGCGTCCCTCTCGCCTGGGTCGGGTGGGGAGGTGGGGGTGGGTGCTGTGGGTGGGGGGGACAACTGGGGGTTGTGGGTGGGGGTGGGGGGTTGTTGGACCGGGTGGGGGTGGGCGGGGTGGGGTGGGGGTCTGCCGAGTTGATGGGAGTGCGGGGATGAAGGCGCTGGTGGCGACGGGTGAGGTGGGGGAGCCGGTGCGGTTCGCGGAGGTGGCGCAGCCGCAGCCGGGGCCGGGGGAGGTGCTGGTGAAGGTGGAGGCGTTCTCGGTGAACCGGGGGGAGACCTTCCAGCTGGAGGCGCCGCAGCCGGGGTGGCGGCCGGGGAAGGACGTCGCGGGGCTGGTGGTGCAGGCTGCTGCCGACGGGGTGGGGCCCGCGGTGTGCCGGCGGGTGGTCGCCCATCCTCCGGCGGGTGGGTGGGCCGAGTACGTGTGCGTGCCGGTCGGGTCGGTGGCCGAGTTGCCGGACGGTCTGGACGCGGTGCGGGCGGCGGCGCTGCCGTTGGCGGGGCTGACCGCGCTGCGGTTGCTGCGGGCGGTGGGGGCGGTGGCCGGGCGGCGGGTGCTGATGACCGGGGCTTCCGGTGGGGTCGGGCACTACTTCACCGAGTTGGCCGCCGCGGCCGGGGCCGAGCTGACCGTGGTCACCGCCTCGCCGGAGCGCGGTCGTCGGCTGGTCGAGCTGGGGGCGGCCGAGGTGGTGCACGACCTCGGGGAGGCGCGCGGGCCGTACGACGTGGTGCTGGAGTCGACGGGGGGTGCGAACCTGCCGGTGGCGCTGGCCCGGTTGGCGCGGCGGGGCACCCTGGTCTGGTTCGGGCAGGCCTCGCGGACGCCGGTGACGCTGGACTTCTTCGACTTCTTCAAGGGCCCCGAGTCGGCCACCCTGCGGCACTTCCACTACGCCGACTCCGACGTCCCGTACGGCACGGACCTGGCCACCCTGGTGCGCCTGGCGGCGGCCGGCCGGCTGACCCCGGAGATCGGCCGGACCGCCCCCTGGGCCGACACCGCGGCCACCCTCACCGACCTGCGCGACCGCCGGATCCGCGGCAAGGCCGTCCTGACCCTCGTCTGAACCCTGAACGGAGACAACCCATCGTGTCCTTCTTCGACACCCCCGGTCTGCTGCCCGCGTACGTGGCGGACGCCCGCCCGCGCGCCCACGGGGCCGGTCTCGACCTGTACGAGTACGACCGGGTGACCGCCGGACTGGCCTCGCTGGAGGAGTGGCCGGACGCGTTCGGCGGCACCGGCCGCCGGTACGCCGCCGAGGCCGAGCGGGCCGCGGCCGAGGGGCGGACGGTGACCGCCGGCACCGCCTACCGCCGCGCCGCCCGCTGGTTCCACGCCGCCGGGCTGATGCCGCACCCCGACCGGGCCGCCGCCGCGCGGCTCGCCGACGAGGCCGACGAGGCGATGCGGCGGTCGTTGGCGCTGCTGGAGCCGGACGCCCGGCGGGTCGAGGGCGAGGGCTTCGCGGGCTGGCTGCGCCGGCCGGCGGCGGTGCGGGGCGGGGCCCCGGTGGTGCTGGTGGTGCCGGGTATGGACTCCTCGAAGGAGGAGTTCCACACGCTGGCCGGGGCCCTGCTGGAGCGGGGGGTCGCCGTGCTGGCGATGGACGGGCCGGGGCAGGGCGTGCTGGCGGCCACCAGTGCGCCGGAGCCGGACTACCACCGGGTGGTGGCCCGGGCCCTGGACGCGCTGGCGGACCACGACGGCCTGGACCTCGACCGTACGGCGGTGATCGGCCTCAGCCTGGGCGGCTACTACGCGGCGCGGGCCGCCGCCCACGAGCCCCGGCTGCGCGCGGCCGCGACGGTCAGCGGACCGTACCGGCTGGACTGGGCGGAGCTGCCCCCGTTCGTCACCGACACGCTGGTCCAGCGCTGCGGGAGCCCGGAGGCGGCCCGCGCCTTCGCCGACCGGCTGGACCTGACCGCGCTCGCCCCGACGATCACCCTCCCGCTGCTGGTGGTCGAGGGCGGCGAGGACCGCATCCCGGGCGTCACCAACGCCACCGTCCTCGCCGAGCACGCCCCGAACGCCGAACTGCTGCTCGTCCCGCACGGCAACCACCTGCTCGGCACCGCCCTGCCCGACTGGCTCCCGGCCACCGCCGACTGGCTCGCCACCCAGCTGGCCTGACAACCCGCCGACCGGGCGGGCGAGTTCGGGAAACGCGAGAGGCCCCGGAGAGTGAACTCTCCGGGGCCTCCACTGGCTGTGGCCAGGGCCGGGGTCGAACCGGCGACCTTCCGCTTTTCAGGCGGACGCTCGTACCAACTGAGCTACCTGGCCGTACTGCACCGTCTCTTGCGAGACGAGCGATCCCGACGGGACTTGAACCCGCGACCTCCACCTTGACAGGGTGGCGAGCTAACCAACTGCTCCACGGGACCTTGTGGTGGCGAACCACCAAGGTCTTGCGGCACTGCACTTTACTACGGTACTGCGTGCCCCCAACGGGATTCGAACCCGTGCTACCGCCTTGAAAGGGCGGCGTCCTGGGCCACTAGACGATGAGGGCTTGTGGTCCGTTCGGCTGTTTCCAGCGTTCCGGGGACGTCGAGAAGCATATGGGATGCGGGGCGGATCGCCAAAACGGGTTTGGGCCGGGTGGGGGTGGGGCCGCCGGTGGGGCCTCCGGCGGTGGGTCAGGACCAGCCGAGTTCGTCCAGTTCGTGGTCGTCGAAGCCGAAGTGGTGGGCGACCTCGTGGATGACGGTGGTGCGGACCTCCTCGACCACCTGCTCGCGGGTCCCGCAGTGACGCAGGGTGGGGCCGCGGTAGATCAGGATGCGGTCGGGCAGGACGCCGGCGTACCACTCGCCGCGCTCGGTGAGCGGGGTGCCCTCGTAGAGGCCGAGGAGCTCCGGGTCGCCCGGGTCGGGTTCGTCCTCGACGAAGACCGCGACGTTGTCCATCATCGCCGCGAGCTTCGGGGGGATCTGGTCGAGGGCGTCACTGACCAGCGTCTCGAACTCTTCCCGGGTCATCTCCACCGGATCATTGTCGGGTCTGGGGTGACGGTGTGCCAGGCGGCGGGCAGCGGTGTTTGATGGGCCTGTGACGACCTCGGAGGACGCGTTGGACGACACCGCGACGGCGACGCCGACGCCCCAGCGCCCGTCGGTGCTGCGCGGGCAGGGGCCGGCCGTGGCGGTGGTCGCGGTGGGCGGGGCGATCGGGGCGCTGGCGCGGTACGCGGCCGGGCTGGGCTGGGAGACCGGGCCGTCGGCCTTCCCGTGGACGACGCTGCTGGTCAACGTGGTGGGCTGCGCGGTGATCGGGGTGTTCCTGGTGGTGGTCACCGAGGGGCGTCCGGCGCACCCGCTGCTGCGGCCGTTCTTCGGCACCGGGGTGCTGGGCGGGTTCACCACCTTCTCGACGTACGCGGTGGACGTCCGCCGGCTGCTGGAGGCCGGGCGGCCCGGGCCGGGGCTGGCGTACCTGGGGCTGACCCTGGCGGGCGCGCTCGGTGCGGTGTGGGCGGCCGCGGTGCTGACCCGGCGCGTGATCCACCGCGGCGGTGCCCGGTGAGCCGGCTGGGCGGGCCGGCGCTGCGGCTGACCGCGCTGGTCGGGGAGAGCGACACCTGGCACCACCGGCCGCTGTACAGCGAGATCGTGCACCGGGCGCGGGCGGCCGGGCTGGCCGGGGCGAGCGTGTTCCGGGGGATCGAGGGCTTCGGGGCCTCCTCGCTGGTGCACACGGCGCGGCTGCTGTCGCTGAGCGGGGACCTGCCGGTGGCGGTGGTGATCGTGGACGAGGAGGACCGGGTGCGGGCGTTCCTGCCGCAGCTGGAGGAACTGGTCGCGGAGGGGCTGGTGGTGCTGGACCGCTGCGAGGTGGTCCGGTACGCGGGGCGGGCCGCGGGCGCGGCGGAGGCGGGCCCGGGGGCGGGCGCGGGGGAGTCGGCGGAGTGAACTGGCTGCTGGTGGTGGCGGGCGCGGCGGTCGGCGCCCCGCTGCGGTACCTCACCGACCGGGCGGTGCAGTCCCGGCACGACTCGGTGTTCCCGTGGGGCACCTTCACGGTGAACGTGTTCGGGTGTCTGGTGCTCGGCCTGCTGACCGGGGCGGTGGCGGCCGGCGCGGCCTCCTCGCACGTCCAACTGCTGGTCGGCACCGGCTTCTGCGGGGCGCTGACCACCTACTCGACCTTCTCGTACGAGACGCTGCGGCTGGCCGAGTCCGGTGCGGGGCGGTACGCGGTGGCGAACGTGGCGGGGAGCCTGGCGGCGGGGCTGGGCGCGGTGTACGCGGGGGCGGAGCTGGCCTCGGCGCTCTGGGGCTGAGCGGGCCCCCGGACGGGCTCCCGAGGGGGCGGCCGCCGAGAACCGCGCCACCCACCCGTGTCCCGGCGCGCCCGGCGCGCGTTGGGCACCGAAAGCGGCCGCGCGGCAGTGGGCGGCCCGGGTGGGGCGATGGAGAGGGAGCTCGGTGGCTTCGGTGCGGGCGGCGCGTTCGGGCGCGGTGGTACGGGCGGCGGCGGTGCTGGCGGTGGCCGGGCTGGGGCTGACCGGGTGCATGTCGGTCGGTCCGGCGGCGGAGGAGAAGCACGGCGTGGCGCCGGTTGGCCAGGCCGGTCCGGCGGGTCGGCCGGGGGCGACGGGCGGCCCCTCGGCCCCGGCCGGCGGCGGGCACCCGGGGGGTGCGTCGGGGCGCTCGGAGCGCCAGGGGGGCTTGCAGGCCGAGAACGCGCCGGCCGGGGTGACGAGCGCCACGCCGGGTGAGCTCGCGCCCGGCGCGAACGGTGTGGTGGCCGGGGTGGTCCCGGTCCCGGGGGCGGGCGCTCCCGAGGGCGCGCCGGGCGGCAGCGGTGCGTCGGGCGGCGCGAACACCAGCCCCGCGCCCCACCCGGGCGGTGCCTCGACCGGCGGCTCGGCGGGCACCGGCGGGACCGCCGGCACCGGGGAGGGCCGCTCCGGCGGCGGTTCGGCCGGCACCCCGTCGGCGACCCCGAGCAGCCACCCGTCCGGCACCCCGGAGCCGGAGCACACCACGCCGGCCGCGACCGTCCCGCCGGGCCCGCAGCCCTCGACCGGCAGCTCCGGATCTTCGGCCCCGAGCCCCGGTGCGGGTGCGCATTAGCGGCCTGGCCAGGGCATTTGCCTCCGATCCCGAGGTTCCTCTATGGTGGTAGATCGTTCGTTTGATTCATTTGATTGGCGCCCTATTCCCATCTGGCGCCCTTGGCGCGTTCCGGCGATCCGTGGCTGACCGCATAGAGGCGGTTGTGAAACAGAACCCCGGACTTTGGCGCGTGCCACTTCCGGAAGGTTTTGCATGTCTCTCGTTGACGACGCCCGCTTCGCCATGCCCGCGAATGAGGCTGCCGCCGATGTCACCGACACCACCGATGTCACCGACACCACCGACACCACCGATCTGACCGCCGAGGCCGCGGAGCTCGCCGCCGAGGTCACCGACGCCGCCGAGACCGTCGAGGACGCGGCCGAGGACACCGAGCCCGCCGAGCCGACCATCACCTTCGGCGACCTGGGCCTGCACGACGACGTCGTCCGTGCCCTCGCCAAGCGCGGCGTCACCACCCCGTTCCCGATCCAGGCCGCGACCATCCCGGACGCCCTGGCCGGCAAGGACGTGCTGGGCCGCGGCCGCACCGGCTCCGGCAAGACCCTCAGCTTCGGCCTGCCGCTGCTGACCCGCCTCGCCGACGGCGAGCGCACCCGCGCCAAGCACCCGCGCGGCCTGATCCTGGTCCCGACCCGCGAGCTGGCCATGCAGGTCGCCGACGCCCTGGAGCCCTTCGGCTCGGTGCTCGGCCTCAAGCTCAAGGTCGTCTGCGGCGGCACCTCGATGTCGAACCAGATCTACGCGCTGGAGCGCGGCGTCGACATCCTGGTCGCCACCCCGGGCCGCCTGCGCGACCTGCTGAACCGCGGCTCGGCCAAGCTGGCCGACGTCCAGACCGTCGTGCTCGACGAGGCCGACCAGATGGCCGACATGGGCTTCCTGCCCGAGGTCACCGAGATCCTCGACCAGGTGCCGGCCGGCGGCCAGCGCCTGCTGTTCTCCGCCACCCTGGAGAACGAGATCGACACCCTGGTGAAGCGCTACCTGAAGAACCCGGTCACCCACGAGGTCGACCCGTCGGCCGGCGCCGTCACCACCATGACCCACCACATCCTCGTGGTGAAGCCCAAGGACAAGGCGCCGATCACCAACGCGATCGCCGCCCGCAAGGGCCGCACCATCATCTTCGTCCGCACCCAGATGGGCGCCGACCGCGTCGCCGAGCAGCTGATCGAGGCCGGCGTCAAGGCCGACGCGCTGCACGGCGGCATGACCCAGGGCGCCCGCACCCGCGTCCTCGGCGACTTCAAGGACGGCTACGTCAACGTCGTCGTCGCCACCGACGTCGCCGCCCGCGGCATCCACGTCGACGGCATCGACCTGGTCCTCAACGTGGACCCGGCCGGCGACCACAAGGACTACCTGCACCGCTCGGGCCGCACCGCGCGCGCCGGCCGCTCCGGCGCCGTCGTCACCCTGGTGCTGCCGCACCAGCGCCGCGGCGTCTTCCGCCTGATGGAGGACGCGGGCGTCGACGCCAGCCGCCACATCCTGGACCACGCCTTCGACGCCGAGGTCGCCAAGATCACCGGCGCCCGTTCGCTGACCGAGGTTCAGGCCGAGAGCGCCGCCAACATCGCCGGTGCCGCCGAGCGCGAGCTCGCCGACATGACCCGCCAGCTGGAGCGCGCGCAGCGTCGCGCCACCGAGCTGCGCGAGGAGGCCGACCGCCTGTCCGCCCGTGCGGCGCGCGAGCGGGCCGACCTGGGCATCGTGGACGAGGCCCCGGCCGAGGCCGGCGAGGAGGCCGCTCCGGCCGCCGCCGAGGCTCCGGCCGCCGCCGCGCCGCAGGCCGAGGAGCGCACCCCGGCGTACCGCGAGGCGCGCAGCGAGCGTCCGGCCTTCAGCCGTGACCGTGACCGCGACGACCGTGGTGGCCGTTCCGGTGGCTTCGGTGACCGCGAGCGTTCCGGTGGCTTCAACCGTGACCGTGACGACCGCGGCGGCCGCTCCGGTGGCTTCGGCGACCGTCCGGCCCGCTCCTTCGGCGACCGCCCGTCCTTCGGCCGGGACCGCGACGAGCGCGGCGGCAGCAACAGCCGTCCGTTCGCGCGCCGTGACGACCACCGCGCCGGTGGCCGTCCGCAGGCCGACCGCGGTGGCTTCAACCGTGACGACCGCGGTGGCCGTTCCGGTGGCTTCGGCGACCGCGAGCGCTCGGGCGGCTTCAACGGCGGCGGCTTCAACCGTGACGACCGCAAGCCGCGCTGGAAGAACTGACCTCGGACGAGGTCCTGCGGCCCGGTCGGTGATCGACCGCCGGCCGGCTGACTGAACCACACACGAAGGGCCCGCTCCGTCCCCCGGAGCGGGCCCTTCGTGTTCCCCCGGTATCCCCCGATACCCCCCCACACCTCGCTACTGCTCGCCCCCCGAGGTGTTGTTCTGGAAGTGAGAATAACCTGTGGCGCGCGCTGGGGGTAGTCCCGTAGCGTCACGGACATGAGCAGCAGACTGCACGAAGTGGCACGGGTGAACGAGGAGATCGCCGCACGGGGGAGCTACCGGACGGCCGGGGGCGAACTCGTGCAGGTGGGGGAGCAGTTGGCGGCGGCCCGGGCCGGCACGGTGTCGTACTCCCCGGAGGGGCTGGCGGCACTGCTGGCGGCCGGGGAGCGGGGCCCCGCGGGCGGGCCGGTCGAGGTCACGGCCGAGGGCAGCGTCGAGGCGGCCCGGCGGCTGGTCGCGGCCGGGGCCGGGCCGGTCGGGGTGCTGAACTTCGCCTCCGCGCGCAACCCCGGCGGCGGGTACCTGCGCGGCGCCCGCGCCCAGGAGGAGGACCTGTGCCGCAGCGCGCTGCTGTACAGCTGCCTGCTGGAGGCGCCGGACTACTACGAGGCGCACCGGGCCTCGACGGACCTGCGGTACAGCCACCGGGTCGTCGTCTCGCCCGGCGTGCCGGTGGTCCGGGACGGCGGCGGCGGTCTGCTGGCCCGGCCCTACCCGGTCACCTTCCTGACCTCGCCCGCCCCCAACGCCGGTCAGCTGGAACGGCGTTCGGCCGGTGCGGACGTGCGGGGCGTGCTCGCCGAGCGGGCCGTCCGGGTGCTCGCGGCGGCGGCCCGGCACGAGGTCCGCGCCCTGGTGCTCGGCGCCTGGGGCTGCGGGGTGTTCCGCAACGACCCGGCCCAGGTCGCCGAGGCCTTCGAGGGCGCGCTGGCCCGGTACGGGGGCGCGTTCGAGCGGGTGGTGTTCGCGGTCTGGGACCGTTCGCCGGTCTCGGCCAACCGGGCGGCCTTCGAGGCGCGGTTCGGCCCGGCGGTCGTCCCGTCCTGAACCGGCCCGCGGCTCAGCGCCCGCGCGCGGTGCGGCTCAGCGCTTGCGCGCGGAGAGCAGCGTCGCCGCCGTCGAGGCCGCCGCGACCACCCCGGTGACGGCGAACACGGACGGCCAGGCGCCGATCCGCTTCGCCAGCGGGTGCGAACCGCCGAAGGCCGCCACGTACAGGCCGGTGAGCGCCGCCGCGGTCGCCGTGCCCGAGCTGCGGCGCCACTGCGCGGCCGCGCCGGCGCCGGCCGCCGCCAGCACCGCGCCGCCCAGCTCGCGCCGGCCGCTCCAGCGGGCCACGCCGTAACCGCCGACCAGGCCGCCCGCCGCGGTCAGTGCGGCGGGCGCGGCGGATGCGAGCGCGTTCGGGACCTTCGCCATCGTCGACTCCACTCGTGGGGCTCGTAGGGCTCGTAGGGGACGTGCGTCGGGGACGTGCGTCGGGGACGTGCGTCGGTTTCCGACCCTAACCCGGTGAACGGAGCGGCCCGCCGGGGGCCCGGGGGCCGGGCGGCTCAGCCGAAGGCCGCGGCCGGGGAGGCCCCCGGCACCGTGCGGGCCAGCCGTCGTGCCGCCTCCGCCGGGTCGAGCACCCGCTCCAGCCGGAGGTCGCCCGGGACCTCCTGGAGGAAGCGCCCGGCCGACCAGCTGCGCTCGTACGGCAGCGGCTCCAGCACCAGGGTGCGTACGCCGTCCAGCAGCGGGACGTCGCTGGGCGTGCCCTCGTTCCAGAGCCAGGAGCCGTCCGGGGCGACCAGGTTGAAGGCGCCGGTGGCGGTGGGCCGGCGGCCGTCCAGGACCGCCGTCCGGGCCAGCGCCACCACCTCGGGGTCCTGCGGGACGCCGGGCAGGTGGCCGCCGCCGATCAGCACGTCGGCGAGCAGGGTGTGCAGCTGGAAGGTGTCGCTCAGGCCGCTCATCCGCAGCAGGTAGCCGGTGCCGGTGGGGCGGTCGAGGACCAGCAGCGGTTCGTCGTCGAGCACCAGCGCCAGGTGGGTGAGGCCCCTGACGTCGTGGCGCTCGCCGCCGTACCGGTCGAACAGCTCCAGCAGCACCTCGGTGACGCCCGAGGCGCGGGCCTCGGTCCGGACGGACGGGTGCGCGTACACCGCCCGGGCGGCCTGCTGCCACAGGTGCAGCGTCCACCAGGCGACCACGGCCAGGTGGGCGCGCCAGGGGTCGAGGTGCTCCGGGTCCTCGATCCGGGCGTGGGCCTCGGCCGGATCGTCGGCCTCCTGGTCCGGCAGCGGCCCGCCGCCGGTCCGCGCCCAGTGCTCGACCAGCCGCTGGGCACCGGTCAGCGCCCCGCGCAGACCGGCCAGCACCGGGCCCGCGCAGGCCACCGGATCGGCACCGGACTCCACGCAGGCGCCCACCGCCATCGCCAGGTGCGCCCGGGGGAACGGCGGCGCGTCCGGCAGCAGGGCGGCCAGCCGGGGGCCGGCCGCCCGCCGCTCGGCCGGGTCGGCCGGGCCGAACAGCGCGCCGACCAGGCCCAGGGCCGGGCCGAAGCCCTCGTCGTCGCCGGCCGCGACCACCGCCTCCAGTCCGGCCACCGCCGCCAGGAGGGTGGGCTGCTGACGGGTCGGCGGAACGCTCCGGGTGGACATCCGCCGCAGCATAAGCGGATCACGCCGGGCTGTCAGCCGCGGGTGCGAGACTGCGGCCATGACGGACAGCGCCCCTGACAGCACGGCCGACCGGGCGGTCACCGACGGCCGCTACCGGATCCGCAACGTCGGCAGCGGCCTGCTGCTGGAGGTCGCCGAGGCCTCCCGGCGCAGCGGCGCCCGGATCCGCCTCGGCCCGGCCGACGGCACCGACGCCCAGCTCTGGCTGCTCACCGCCGTCCACCCGGGCGGCGCGCTCTTCCACATCGAGAACGCCGGCAGCGGCAAGCGCCTGGACCTGACCGGTGCCTCCCCGGACGACGGCGTTCCGATCCAGCAGTGGTCGGCCAACGCCTTCGGTGCCCAGGAGTGGCTGCTGGAGGCCCATGTGGACGCCCCGGGCACCTACACCGTCACCAGCTTCGTCAGCGGCAAGCCGCTGACCGCCACGGACGCCGGTGTCCAGCAGTGGGAGGACGCCGACGCCCCGACCCAGTGGTGGCGGTTCGAACGCCAGGACTGACCCCGGGCCGGGGGGCCTGAGCCTGGGCTGCCCTCAGGCCGAGAGGTTGGCCCGGAGGGCGGCGAGCTCGGCCTCGGTGGTGCCGTGGGCGGCGAGGTAGGCCGGGACGGTGCCGTGGTGGGTGCGGATCCAGGCGAGGGAGGAGGCGAGGAGGGCGGCGTCGACCGGGCGGGAGACCCGCTCGGTGCCGGTCTCGTCGACGTACGGGGTGGGGCCGTCCTCCAGGCCCAGGCCGGCGTTGGAGCGCAGGAAGTCGGCGGTGATGTCGGCGTCCGAGGCGCCCAGCAGGGACTGCAGGACGGCGACGGTGAGGCCGGTGCGGTCCTTGCCGACGGCGCAGTGCACGATCACCGGGACGGCCTCCGGGGCGGCCAGCCGGCGGATCACGGCGGCGAGCGAGGGGCCGGCGGTCCCGGGCATGAAGGTGTAGAGCGCGGCCTGGTCCTCGGGCCACGGCCGGGTGAGGTCGCCGCGGTCGGCGGGCAGCGTCGGCAGGTTGAGGGACTCGTGGTCGAGGCCGTGCCGCTGGTCCGGCCAGACCTCCAGCTCGAACGGGCTGCGCAGGTCGATCACCGTCCGCAGGCCGAGCTCCTTGAGCTTCCGGGCGCCCTCCTCGGTGAGCGTGTGGAGGGAGCCGGAGCGGTAGAGGACGCCCCGGCGCAGCGCGCCGATCCCGCCCGCGTCACGGAAGTTGCGCACACCGGGGATGTCGATGAAGGCAGCGGTCATGGCCCCCACGGTACGGGCGCGGACGGAGCGGGGGGAAGGAAACCGGAGAGGACCGTTCGCCGAATCCCCGCCCCCGGGCCGGGGCCGTCAGCGCCCGCCGGAGACCTCCAGGAACGCCCCCGTGGTGTACGAGGCGGCCGGGGAGAGCAGGAACAGGATCGCCTCGGCGACCTCCTCCGGCTCCCCGCCGCGCCGCATCGGCAGGCCCGGGGCGACCCGGTCGACCCGGCCCGGTTCGCCGCCGAGCGCGTGGATGCCGGTGTGGATCAGGCCCGGGCGCACGCAGTTGACCCGGATGCCCTCGGCCGCGACCTCCAGCGCCAGGCCGCGGGTCATCGAGTCCACCGCGCCCTTGGCCGCCGCGTAGTCGACGTACTCGTTCGGCGAGCCGATCCGGGAGGCGGCCGAGCCGACGTTGACGATCGCGCCGCCGCGCCCGCCGTGCCGGGTGGACATCCGGCGGACGGCCTGGGCCGCGCACAGGAACGGGCCGGTGATGTTCGCCGTCCAGATCCGGTTCAGCCGCTCCTCGTCGATGTCCTCCAGCCGGCACTGCCGCTCCAGCGTGCCCGCGTTGTTCACCAGCGCGGTGAGCGGGCCGAGTTCGGCGTCCACGGTGGCGAACAGCCGCTCCACCTCGGCGCTGCGGCCGACGTCCGCCCGGACGGCGATCGCGGTGCCGCCGTCGGCCCGGACGGCGTCCACCACGGCGGCGGCCGAGGCCTCGTCCGCCCGGTAGTTGACGCACACCCGGTAGCCGCGGCGGGCGGCCAGCAGGGCGGTGGCGGCGCCGATGCCGCGGCCGGCGCCGGTGACGAGCAGGACTCCGTCGGTGCTGGTGGTCGACATGGGCCGTACGCTACCCGGCCGGCCACCCCCGCGCGGCGGCCGCCCGCAGCGCGGCGACCTTGGGCGCGCGGCTCCTCGGCGAGTCGAGGCCGAACCCGCGGGCGTCGCCCAACTCGTCCCGGACGTACGCCTCGGTGCGGGCCACTGCGGCGCGCAGCGCGTCGTCCGGCGGGACGAAGGACTGGTGGACGATCTCGGCCCGCTCGGTGTCGTACTCCCACAGGCCGACGATCCGGCCGCGGTCCAGCACCAGGTGGGTCTGCGGGTCGGCCTCGCCGCCGAAGGTGCGCCCGGCCCGGCCGGCGGGCAGCGGGCGGGCGGCGTCGGCGGGGTCGAGCAGCCGGGACAGGTCGCGGTGCAGCAGGTGGATGCCGTCGATGCCGGCCAGCAGGGTGTAGTGCGGCTCGGCCGGCCGCTCGAACCCGGCGAACTCCTCGGCGAGTTCGGGCGGCAGCAGCAGTTCGGAGCCGGGGGCGAGCGGCACCGGGCCGGCCTCGGCGACGGCCCGGCGGGCGGTGGCCGCGGAGAAGCCGGAGAACCAGCGGAAGTGCCCGAGGGTGGCCGGCCCGGCCCAGGAGAAGTAGCGGCGGGCGAGGTCCACGGCGTCCCCCGCGACCGGCTGGTCCCAGCCGACGTAGCCGTAACGCTGTTGGTCCAGGCGGCCGTTGACGGGCACCCGGCGGATCCGGCCGCGCGACTGCAGCAGTCCGAGGGCGAGCGGCAGGGTGGTGGCCAGGCCGCGTTTGCGGCCCGCCTCGCCGAGCGGCCGGACGGCGTCGCCGACGGCCTCCCGGATCGTGGTCGGGTCCAGCGGCCCGCCGTCGGAGAGCGCCCGCTCGATGGCCAGGCAGAGCTGCTCCACCTCGTCCCGGCCGACCCCCAGGTGCTTCGCCGCGGCCGCCAGTTCGCCCTCCGGGGCGGCCGCGCCGACCGCCAGCCCGAGCGTGAAGTCGGCGGCCGGCAGCAGGTACGTACAGCCGCGGGCGGACGGCAGCTCGTGCACCGCCAGGTCGGCCACCGCCGCGTCCACGGCCGCCCGGCCCAGCCCGGCCCGGGCGAACAGGCCCAGGTACGGGGCCGCGCCGCCGACCGAGCGGGCCCAGCCGGTCGCGGCCAGCACCTCGGCGGCGGACGCCCCGGGGTGCGGGCGGTCCAGCCACTGCCGGTGCGACCACCAGGCCCGCAGCTTCTCGACGCCGACGGCTTCCGGGCGGGGATCGTGCTCCATGGGGCCAGTATCGGCGGCCGGGCGGGCCCCGGACCGGAAATCGCTCGCCCGGCGCGGCCCGTTCCGGAGAGGATGCGGTACCCGGCAGAACCGGTGATCGAGAGGAGGACGCATGACCGACACACCCGGCACCGTGCTGCTCTCCGGCATCGTCGGCTCCACCGCCTACGGCTTCGCCCACGCCGGCTCCGACGTCGACCGGCTGGGGCTGTTCGCCGTCCCCACCGAGGAGTTGCACGGCCTGCACCGCCCGGCCGAGTCGCACGTCACCACCGGGCCGGACGTCACCCTGCACGAGGCCGCCAAGTGGTGCCGCCTGGCGCTGTCCTGCAACCCGACCGCCTCCGAACTCGTCTGGCTGCCCGAGGACCTGTACGAGAGCGCCACCCCGCTCGGCCAGGAGCTGGTCGGGATCCGGTCGTCCTTCCTCAGTGCCCCCGCCGTCCGCCGGGCCTATCTCGGGTACGCGGACCAGCAGTTCCGCAAGCTGCTGACCCGTGACACCACCGACCCGGCCACCCGTCGGCGGGCCGCCAAGCACGCCCGGCACCTCGTCCGGCTGGTCGAGCAGGCCGTCCGGCTGCACCGCACCGGCCGGAACCTGATCCGGCTGCCCGACCCCGAGCGCGTCCGCGAGCTCGGCGAACGCATCGCCGACCGCCCCGCCACCGCCGAACAACTGCTCGCCGAGGCCGCGGACCGGCTCGCCGGCCCCGGCGTCCTGCCCGGGGCCCCCGACCCCCGCCCCGCCGAGGCCTGGCTGCGCCGCGTCCGCGCCGCCCACTACGCGCCGCCCCGGGACGCGCCCCCGGCACCCGGCGCGCCCACCCAATCCACTGGCGGAGCCCTGGGGCCCACCGGGTAGGATCACCGTGGCCCTCTCCACCCGGGACTCCCCGGGGCGCGGGGCCGCGGGCCACTAGCTCAATTGGCAGAGCTGCGGACTTTTAATCCGTAGGTTCAGGGTTCGAGCCCCTGGTGGCCCACCGTTCGGACCCGGGGAGGATGCCATCCGACCTGGGTCTTCTTCATTCCCCCGGCGCGATCGCCGCAATTCCTGACCGTGTGCAGCCAGCGGTGCGACCGCGCTGCGGCGGTGTTGCGACCGTGCCGCGGCCGCGACTGCGGGCCGATGACAAACGGACGTTGACGCGACATCAGTTCAAAGGTCGCGCATTCGGATGTGAACATGCCGGGAAAACACCCTCGCGGCGCGGCCCGAACCGGTGTGCGGTGTTCCGTGACGCGAGGCCAATCAGCTGATGTGAATGGGAAGTTCGGCGACCCTCGCCGTCGGTCGGCGAATACCGTCCGCACCCGTCCGGGAGGGGCGCGAAGGGGTGCGGAGGGGGCACCCGAGCAGCCGGAACGGACGTTCGGGCGGGTCGGCGCAGAGAGCGTGGACGGCCGGTTGTCGAGCCCCCGGATCTTGTGACGTTGGTCACGCCGGAGCGCGCGAATCGGAGGGGGGAGTTCGGCCGGATCCGCGGGGTGGTGTACGTACGGTGACCGGGGAGGGGTGGGGAATCCGGGGGTCGGGGCGCCCGCCCCGGAGGTGTGGAGGGGTCCTCAGCACGGCTGATGCCGACGGGGCGGAATCGACGGGGCGAGCGACGGGCCGGGTGGAATTGCGGTGGGTAGTCGTGGCGATATCCGGAACCCGTCCCTCTATTTTTTCTCGATTGCGGTGAATCGGGCGATATAGCAGGGATGCGTGCTTCGAGTGGCATGCTGGTACGGGGGAAGGACGCGCCGGAGTGAGGGTCTAGGAATTGGCTCGCGTCGGTTAATATGCCAATCAGTGGTCATCATCGAAAAATGACCGACGGCCGGGGTCGGCGGACTCGGCATCCTCTTGCGGCGGTGATTGAACCGACTTAGGGCAACGAGCCGTTCAGTCGCCGCGTAATCGACACCTGGCAGCTCACGGGGGGGACATGCTGGAAATCGCTTTTCTCGGGCCGACGGTAATTCGGTTGAATGGTGAATCAATCTTGCCCAGTGCGGGGAAGCCGCGTCAGCTGTTGACGCTGCTCGCCCTGCGGGCCGATCGTGCCGTCCAGGTCCCGACGCTCATGGCCGAGATCTGGGACGAGTCCATCCCGCGCAGCGCCGCCACGACGCTGCAGACGTACATCCTCCAGCTGCGCCGCAGGATCGCCCAGGCGCTCGGGGAGGGCGAGGAGCGGGCGGCCGGGAGTGCCAAGGACGTGCTGGCCACCCGCTTCGGCAGCTACCAGCTCACCTGTCCGGTCGAGAGCAGCGACCTCAGGGAGTTCGACCGGCTGGCGGCCCGGGGCCGCGACGCGATGGAGCGGAGCGATCCGCGGACGGCGTCGGCCGAACTGGCCTCGGCGCTCGTGCTGTGGCGCGGACCGGCCTTCGCGGACGTGACGGTCGGGCGCTCGCTCGAAATGGAGACGCTGCGGCTGGAGGAGGCGTTCCTCCAGGTCCAGGCGCTGCGGATCGAGGCGGACCTCCAGCTCGGACGGCACTCCGAGCTGATCGGCGAGCTCCGGATGCTCACCGCGCAGCACCCCATGGACGAGGGCTTCTGCGCCCAGTTCATGACCGCGCTCTACCGCTCGGGCGGTGCCTGGCGGGCCCTGGAGGCCTACCAGCGGCTGCGCCGGACGCTGGACGCCGAACTCGGCGTCGAGCCGTCACCGCGGCTCCAGCGGCTGCACCTCGCGGTGCTGCGCAACGAGCCGCTGCGGCGGCGCAGCGGCGGCGGGGCGGGACACGGCAGGGCGGATCGGCGTCGGGTAGCGGCCGATCCGCGGGCCGGGCCCGCACGGGGCCGCGAAGCCGACGTCGGAGAAACGGGAGCCCGGGACGGCCGAACGGCCGGCCCGGGTTCCGGCCGTTCGCCCCGAACGGCCGGCTGCGGCGGAAATGCGTCAATCCTTTCGGGCAGGTCGGACCGGACCAAAGGCTAGTACCCACTCCTCCATCGGACTGCGAGGCTATTCCGGGCGCCGCCGAAAAGGGCGGGCCGAGGTGTGAATGGTGGAGGAGCGGATATGACTGACGGCTCGATTTCCGTTGCGATTGCGTACCACAGTGGTTACGGGCACACCCAGCGGCTGGCCGAGGCGGTCCGGGAGGGTGCGGCGGGTGTGTCGGGCGTGACGGCGGAATTGATTTCGCTGGAGGAACTCGGCGACGAGGCGTGGCAGAAGCTGGACGCGGCCGACGCGATCATCTTCGGCTCGCCGACCTACATGGGCTCCGCCAGCGGGAAGTTCCACGCCTTCGCGCAGGAGAGCAGCGGTCGCTGGTACGCCCAGACCTGGAAGGACAAGATCGCCGCCGGCTTCACCACCTCCGGTGCGCTGAGCGGCGACAAGCTGCACACCCTCCAGTACTTCACGCTGCTCGCGGCCCAGCACGGCATGCACTGGGTCAACCTCGACCTGCTGCCCGGCAACGGCGACGACGAGCTGAACCGGATCGGCGGCTGGCTCGGTGTGATGGCGCGCTGCCCGGGTGACGCGGGGCCGGAGGAGCTGCCGAAGTCCGACCTGCTGACCGGTGCCCACCTCGGGCAGCGCGTCGCCGAGCACGCCGCGCTCCTGCGCCGGGCACGTACCGCCGGCTGATCCGGTCGCAGGCGCGTCGGCCGGACCCCCTGAGCCGGCCGGACGCGGTGGTGGCCCCGGGCAGTCGCGACTGCCCGGGGCCACTGGCCCGTCCGGAACGTCCCGCGCGGCGGTCAGTCGAGGAGCCCCCGCCGGAGGACGGCGAGCTGCTCGTCGACCATGCGCCGGGAGACGGCCGAGTCGATGCCGATCGAGGCGTGGAACGTTCCGGGGTAGTGGACGAGTTGGGTCGTCACCCCGGCCCGGATCAGCCGGAGCGCGAAGTCGAGGCCCTCGTCCCGCAGCGGGTCGTACTCGCACACGCCGACGAAGGCGGGCGGCAGGCCGGCCAGTTCCTCGGCGCGGGCCGGTGCGGCGTAGCCGGAGGCGGGGGCGCCGCCCAGGTAGTGCCGCCAGCTGAGCTCCAGGTTGGGCCGGTCCAGCATCGGGGTGTCGGTGAAGGCCCGGGCGGACACCGTCTCCAGCCGGTCGTCGAGCTGGGGGAACAGCAGGTAGAGGAAGCGCAGGGCCGGGCCCCCGCGGTCGCGGGCGAGCAGGGCGGCGGCGGTGGCCAGCGCGCCGCCCGCGCTGTACCCGGCGGTGCCGATCCGGTCGGGGTCGACACCGAGCGCGGGCGCCTCGGCGGCCAGCCACTCCAGCGCCGCGTAGCAGTCGTCCAGGGCGGCCGGGTACGGGTGTTCGGGGGAGAGCCGGTAGTCGGGGGAGACCACCAGGGCGCCGACCCGGTCGGCGATCCGGGTGGCGGCGATCTCGGGGGTGTCGAGGTCCCCGGTGACGAAGCCGCCCCAGTGCGGGAAGAGCAGGGCGGGCAGCGGGCCGGGCCGGTCGAGCGGCCGGTAGGTCCGGACGGTCAGCTCGGGGCCGCCGGGCACCGGGACGCGGCGGTCGGCCACCTCGACGGGGCGCTCGGGCCGGTAGGCGGTCTGGGCGGCCATGATCGCGCGCATGGTGGTCCGCGCAGCCCCGGGGCGGCGGTAGTCGGGCGGCCGCAGGCGCGGGACGAGCGGGGCGAGTTCGGGGTCGAAGGCGTAGCTCACGCGGTGCCCCCGGTCGTACGGGACCAGGTGAGCACCCGGCGCTCGGACGGGCCGCCGGCCGCTCCGGCCGAGCCGGCGAGGGTGAGCACGTCACCGGTGAGGGTGAGGTCGCGCAGCTGCCGGCTGCCCACCATGTACGGGTGGGAGCTGACCGCGACGTCGTGGACCACCCGGGTGCCGGGGGCACCGTCGTCCTCGACGATGTGCCAGCTGCCCGCGTACCCCATGAAACGGCCGGGGCCGGCCGGCGGGCCGTCGGTGCGCATCATGCTCACCGACACCCGGCCGTCGGCCGAGTAGATCAGCAGGCCGCGCGGTGCGGGGCCGAGCGGGCCCTCGCGGAACCCGCCGTCGTCCTCGGTGAGGTAGGAGTCCAGCTGCCACCCGCCGACCAGCAGCTCGGCGGTGGTCGGGCTCACGCGGCACCGCCCGCGGAGCGGCGGCCGGAGACGGTGAAGCCGCCGACCCGCAGGGCGGTGCCCTGGCCCCACAGCCGGCTGCCCGGCAGGGCGGCGTCGTCCACGAAGCGCTGCGGGGCGGGGGTGTCGACGGCCGGGTCGAGGTAGTGGTCCGCCTCGGGGGTCAGCCGGACCAGGCCCGAGCCCGGGCGGCCCGCCCGCGCGGCGTCCAGGATGTTGAACATCCCCAGGCCGAAGGCGAGTTGGCGCGGCGCCACGAGCTGTTCGGTGCCGCCGTGGTCCAGCAGCATGTGCCGGCGGCCGGCCGGCAGCCGGTAGCCGATCCGGTCCACCCGGAACACCTCCCGGCCGTCCAGGTACCAGGTCGCCAGGCCGCGGGAGCGGTCGTAGGAGATCCGCAGCAGGTGGCTCTCGGACGGGCAGCGGCGGGCGACCGGCACCGCGTAGAGGAAGGCGGCGTAGTCGCCGAGCTGCGGGCGGTTGTGCGGCAGCCGCTCGTACCCGGCGTAGATCCCGCGGTCGGTGAGGAAGAAGTCGAAGGCGACGCCCGTCTCCAGGTCCTGGACGGGCATCGCCGGCGCGGCCAGCCGGAGGTCGTCGGCCGGGTCGAGGACGGCGGCGCCGAAGGGGTGGCCGGCCATGCCGTAGGAGGAGGCCGACAGGACGGCCTCGCCGGAGAGTTCGGTGTCCGGCTCGGCGTCGAAGCCCAGCACGCCGGAGGCGGCCTGGTGGTTCGGGTAGGCCAGCCACTTGACGTGGTCCATGCTCCCGGGGAAGCCGCTCGGGTCGTTCGGGCCGACGGTCATGGCGAAGGCGGGCTCGCCCGTCCCCGGGTTGGTGGCGCCGGAGACGACCGTCAGGCCCCGGCGGTCGGTGGTGGCGACGCCGTCGCGGCCGATCGTGGGGCCGAACGGCAGGAACGCCCAGCGGGCGCCGGGCCCGTCGGTCGAGAAGCCGTTCGCGAAGTTGTCCCGCCAGAGCACCCGGCGGCGCGCGGCCGACCCGGCGGCGTCGGGCTCCGCCGTGCCGCCGGCCGGATCGGACGCTCCGCCGACCGGGTCGGCCGCGGCGGTGCCGACCAGGCCGGTGGCGGCCAGGGCGGTGCCCGCGAGGGCGGTGGTGGTCAGGACGGTCGTGGAGCGCAGGACCTGCCGCCGGCTGACGGTCATGGGGTGTCCTCCTGTGAGGGGTCGGGCCGGTGAAGGGCCGGCCGGTGAGAGGCCGGGGAGTCAGAGCGCGATGACGTGCCGGGAGAAGGCGACCGACGCGGACTCCACCTGGAGGCCCTGGTGGCCGGCCAGGGAGTTGACGTCCCGCCAGAAGCGCTGCAGTGGGCTGCGCACGGACTGGCCGGTGGTGCCGATGGTGCGGAACAGCCGGTTGACGACGCCCACCATCGACTCGGTCGCCATCGCGCAGTCCCGCCAGTTCCGCATGGTCAGCAGCGGGCTCAGCGCGCCGGCCGCGTCCGCGGTGCGGGCGGCGCGTTCGAGCAGCAGCTCGGCCGCGTCGATCTCGGTGGCGCTGCGGGTCAGCGTGACGTCGTAGGAGGCCCGGTTGAAGGCGGGCATCCCGGCGTGCGCCTGCCGCGGCCCGGCCGCCGCCGCCCTGATCTTGGGCGTCACGGAGCCGGTCCACGCGGCCAGCGCGCCCTTGGCGGCGCCCAGGGCGGGGGTGGCGAACATCATCGTGGTGGCCTGCATCGGCACCGCGTGGCAGGGCGCGTCCGAGTCCGCGGCGCGGCCGGTGAAGAGGTCCTCGCGGCTCATCGACCGGGCGTCCGGGACGAGGACGTCCTCGACCGTCACGCTGTTGCTGCCGGTCGCGGCCATGCCGACGCTCTGCCAGGTGTCCTCGGTCCGCCACGCGTCGCGCGGCACCGCGAGGACCCGGGCCTGCGGCTGCCCGCCGTCCTCGGCCGGCACCATGGCGGCCAGCAGCGCCCAGTCGGCGTAGTCGATCGCGCTGACGAACGGCCAGGTGCCGTCCAGCCGGTAGCCGCCGGGCACCCGGCGGGCCGTGCCGAGCGGCGTCAGGGAGGCGACCAGCAGGGCGTCCGGGCCGTCCGCCCAGACCTCCCGGCAGCCGGCGGCGGGCAGGTGCGCGGCCATCCGCGACACGTGGGCGGAGAGCGACGCGCACCAGGCCGTCGCCGTGCAGCCCTCGCCCACCGCGCTCACCGCGCGGTTCAGGTCGAGGAAGGTGCCCTCGTCGCCGCCGCAGGCCTTGGGCACGAAGTGCCGGGCGAAGCCCGCCGCGACCAGCGCTCCGGCCACCTCGGGGTCGAGCCGGCGGGCGGCCTCGGCCCGGTCGGCGCGCTGCGCCGCCAGTGCGCCCGTCTCGCGGGCGGCCGACACGAGTTCGGACGTCAGGTCCATGGTGGTTGCTCCAGGGTCGGGACCGGCCGCAGCCGGTCGGGCGGGCGGCTCCCGGAACGCTCTCCGCCCGGGTTCGAGGACCGCTTGAGCCCGGCTGGAGCGTCCGGCCGCCGCCCGGACCCCCTCGATCGGGGTTCGAGCGGCAATCGAGGCAGCGCCCGGAGGCTGTACGTCGTGCCCAGCCCGCCGTCGGCCGGACGGCCCGGGCGGCGCGCGTGACGAATCGGGTTCGAACGGGGCGGAGTCGGATGACAGACCAGTTCAAGGACGTGATGGCCCGGTTCCCGACCGGGGTCACGATCGCCACCACCACGGACCGGGACGGGACCCCGCACGGCCTCACCATCAGCTCGTTCTGCTCGGTGTCGCTGGAGCCGCCGCTGGTGCTCGCCTGCGTGGCCAAGTCGGCCACCTGCCACCCGGTGTTCGCGCGGACGGGCCGCTTCGCGATCAGCATCCTGCACCAGGACCAGTCCGACCTGGCGCTGCGCTTCGCCGACCGCACCGCCCGCAAGTTCGGCGGCGGCGGCTTCCTGCGCACCGACCGCGGCAACGTCGTGGTCGCGGACGCCCTCGCCACCCTGGAGTGCACCGTGCACAGCCGGCACGACGGCGGCGACCACACCATCCTGGTCGGCGAGGTGGTCGGCCAGACGCTCGCCGCCGAGGGCGCGCCGGTGGTCTACGTCGACCGCAGGTTCGCCGCGCTGGCCCCGACGTCCTGAGACCGGAGGCAGCTGCCATGGCGGACACCGCCCGACCGATCACCGCCGACGACGCGACCCTGCGCCGGCACCTGGCGGACGCCGACGTACCGGCGCTGCTGATGACCGTCGCGCACCTCACCGGCGACCTCTCCCTGCTGCGCGACGACCTGCGCGCACCCGGCTGGCTGTTCGCCCCCCAGGGCGGACTGAGCCCCGAACGCGCGGCCGAGGCCCGGGAGAGCGCCCTGGCGGCCCTCGCCCGGCTGCGGGACGGCGACGGCGCGGCGGGCGCCGTGCCCGCCCCGCCCGGCCCGCCCGCCCCGCCCGGCCCCGAGCTGCTGCGGGCGATCACCTCCTGGGCGATGGAGCGCGACACCGGGGACCTGGTGCCGCTGCTCGCCGAGGAACTCGTGCTGCCCGGCCACGGGCCCGACCCCAAGGCACCCCGCTGGACGGCGGACGGGCTGCGCCCCGGCACCGACTTCCGGGTGGTCGTGGTCGGCGCCGGGTTCAGCGGCCTGCTCGCCGGCCACCGGCTGGCGCAGGCCGGGATCCCGTACGTGATCTACGAGAAGAACGCGGACCTCGGCGGCACCTGGTTCGAGAACACCTACCCGGGCTGCCGCACCGACGTGGCCAGCCACCTCTACAACTACTCGTTCGCGCCCAGGCACGACTGGCCGGACCACTTCTGCCGCCAGGACACCGTGCTGGAGTACCTGCGGGACTTCGCGAAGACCTCCGGGGTCGCCGAGCACATCCGCTTCGGCACCGAGGTGACCGAACTGCGCTGGGCGGACGAGGAGTCGCGCTGGTACGTCACCGTCGCGGGGCCGGACGGCACCGCCGTCGAGCGCCACCACGCGGTGGTGAGCGCCGTCGGCCAGCTGAACCGGCCGCGGCTGCCCGACCTGCCCGGGCGGGAGTCGTTCGCCGGGCCGGCCTTCCACTCGGCCGCCTGGGACCACTCGGTGGACCTGGCCGGCAAGCGGGTGGCGGTGGTCGGCACCGGGGCCAGCGCCTACCAGCTCGTGCCGGAACTCGCCGGAACCGCCGCCGAGGTGCTGGTGTTCCAGCGCAACGCCCCCTGGATGCGCCCCACCCCGCACTACCGGGAGCCGATGCCCGCCGGGGCGTCCTGGCTCTTCGAGCACCTGCCGTACTACGCCCAGTGGTACCGGTTCTGGCTGTTCGCGCCGGGGCTGCACGGCATCCTGGAGGGCTGGATCGTCGACCACGACCACCCGCCCACCGAACGGGCCGTGTCCGCCCGCAACGAGCAGCTCCGGGCGGCGCTGCTGGCCTCGATGGAGGCCCAGCTGGCCGACGCGCCCGAGCTGCGCGAACTGGTCGTCCCGAACTACCCGGTGGGCGCCAAGCGGGTGCTCCGCGACGACGGGCGCTGGCTGGCCGCGCTGCGGCGGGACGACGTCCGGCTGGTGACGGCGCCGCTGGAGCGGGTCACCGCGGGCGGACTCGTCGCGGGCGGGGAGCGGCTGGACGTCGACGTCATCGTGTACGCCACCGGCTTCGAGGCCTCCGACTTCCTGGCGCCGATGCGGATCACCGGCCGCGGCGGGCTGGACCTGCGGGAGGCCTGGCGGGGCGGAGCGCGGGCCTACCTCGGCATCACCGTGCCGGAGTTCCCCAACCTGTTCTGCCTGTACGGGCCGAACACCAACCTGGTCGGCCAGGGCGGGAGCATCGTCTACTTCTCCGAGTGCGCCGTCGGGTACGTGCTCGACGCGATCCGGCTGCTGCTGGCGAGCGGGCGCGACGCCCTCACCGTCCGGGCCGACGTCCACGACGGGTACAACGCGTGGGTCGACGGCGCGAACGCCGAGCGCTCCTGGGGCTGGACCGGAGTGGCCGGTTGGTACAACGAGGGCGGCCGCTCCGCCGTCAACTGGCCCTTCTCCGCCCAGGAGTACTGGGCGCGCACCCGGGCGGTCGACCCGGCCGACTACGAGCCGCGGTGACCGCCGCACCCGGTCCGACCGCACCCGGTCCGACCGCACCCGGTCCGACCGCACCTGGTCCGACCGCACCGGGCCCCGCCGAACCACCACCCACCGCGAGGGAAGGGAACGCCATGCAGGACACCCCGGAGCGGCGGCTCGCCGCCGCCCGCTCGATCGCCCGGCAGGCCGGCGAGCTGGCCGAGGAGACGGACCGGGCCCGCCGGATCGGCCCCGACGCCGTGAAGGCGATCGCCGAGGCCGGCTTCATGCGGCACTTCACGCCGGTGCGGTTCGGCGGCCGGGCCGGCGGCTTCGGCGAACTCCTGGACACCGTGCCGGTGATCGGCGCGGCCTGCCCGGCGACGGCCTGGTGCGCCTCGCTGTTCGCCGGCTCCCCGCGCTTCCTGTCGTTCTTCCCGGAGGAGGGGCAGGCGCAGGTCTGGGCCGACGGGCCGGACGCGGCGGTGATCGCCTCCGTCATCCCGTTCGGCGAGGCCGTTCCGGAGGGCGACGGCCTGCGGGTGACCGGTCGCTGGCCCTACATGAGCGGCATCGACCACGCGGACTGGGTCATCGTCTGCGCGAAGGTGCCGGCGGCCGACGGCGGACAGCGGCTGCTGCTGGCCGTGGTGCCGCGCTCGCAGTGCCGCGTCGAGGACACCTGGTCGAGCGTCGGCATGCGGGGCACCGGGAGCAACACCGCCGTGCTGGAGGACGTGTTCGTGCCTGCGGCCCGGATCGCCGACCGGGCCGCCGCCTTCGCCGGCCGCCCCGCCGACCCGGCGGCGGTGCCCCCGGTGGCCGGGCTGGCGCCGCTGCCCGCCGTGAACGGCCTCACCTTCGTGGCGCCCGCACTCGGCGCCGCCCGGGGCACCCTCGCCCTGGTGACCGAGGCGCTCGGCGGCCGCAGCCGGGCCGCCGCCGTACCCGGCATCCCCGGCGCGGCCGGCAACCAGGCCAGTTACGACATGCTGCTGGCCCGCTCCGCCGCCGAGATCGACGCGGCCGGGCTGCTGCTCGGCCGGGTCGCCGAACTCGCCGACGCGGACCGGGCCCCGACCCCGGCCGAGACCGCCCGCAACGTCCGGGACAGCGCCTTCGTCGTGGACACCCTCGTCACCGCCGTCAACCGGCTCTACCGCGCGGCCGGCACCAGCGGCCAGGTCGCCGACGGGCCGCTCCAGCGGCTGTGGCGGGACGTCAACGCCATCGCGACCCACCAGGCGCTCCAGTTCGAGCCCGCCGCCCGGCTGTTCGCGCAGACCCGCTGAACCCGCCGGACCGCACACCCCCTGAACCACCGGACCACCCGGACCACCCGGACCACCCGGACCACCGAGGAGCAGCCGTGACCACCACCCCCTCCCCCGAGCGCATCCTGCAGATCGGCCTGGGCTTCGAGTCGTCGAAGACCCTGTTGAGCGCCGTCGAGCTCGGGGTCTTCACCGAACTGGCCAAGGCCCCCGCCGACGGCGACACGCTGGGCGCCCGGCTGGGCCTGCACCCGCGCGGCACCCGGGACTTCCTGGACACCCTGGTGGCGCTGGGCCTCCTCCTGCGCGAGGACGGCGTCTACCGCAACACCCCGGACACCGACGCCTTCCTGGACCGCGCGAAGCCGGAGTACCTGCACCACGGCAGCCTGCTGGAGATGGCCAACGGCCGGCTGTTCGGCATCTGGAACAACCTGACCGACTCGCTGCGCACCGGCAAGCCGCACGACGAGTCGCGCGACAGCGAGCTGGACACCTACGACGCCCTCTACGCGGACCCGGTGCGGCTCAAGCAGTTCCTGGCGTCGATGACCGGCATCAGCCACGTCGCCAACACCCGGATCGCCACCCAGGTGAACTGGTCGGACTACCAGGTGCTCGCCGACATGGGCACCGCCCAGGGCGACCTCGCCGTCCAGGTGCTCAAGGCCAACCCGCACCTCACCGGCACCGGCTTCGACCTGCCGCAGTCCCGCCCGGTCTTCGAGGAGTACGCGGCGGAGCACGGGCTGGGCGACCGGCTGGCCTTCACCGGCGGGGACTTCTTCGCCGACCCCTTCCCGAAGGCCGACGTCATCACCTTCGGCCACATCCTGCACAACTGGGATCTGGAGAAGAAGAAGGTCCTGCTGCGGAAGGCGTGGGAAGCTCTTCCGGAGGGCGGCGCGGTGGTCGTCTACGACTCGCTGATCGACGACGACCGGTCGCAGAACGCGTTCGCCCTGCTGATGAGCCTGACCATGCTGGCGGTCACCGAGGGCGGCTTCGGCTACACCGCCGCCGAGTGCACCGCGTGGATGACCGAGGCCGGGTTCTCCCGGACCCGGACCGAGCACCTGGTCGGTCCGGACTCGATCGTCGTCGGAATCAAGTGACCGGGTCCTGGGGACCGGGGAGGGGAAGCACATGAGCACCGAGGGAGCCGCCGGCCCGACGGCCGACGCCGGTCTGAAGGCCAACAAGGAGCTCGTCACCGGGTTCATCGACGCCTTCTACAACGACAAGGACTGGGACCGGGCGCGGGAGCTGCTCGCCGAGGACTTCGTCAACCACCACCACGGCGTCGGCGTCGGCCGGGACCGCACCGTCGAGACCTTCCGGGAGCAGGCGGGCATCCCGTTCCCGCAGTTCTCGCTGACGATCGTGCGCATCATCGCCGAGGGCGACCAGGTCTGGACGCACAACGTCGTGCGGGTCGCCCCCGGAGCGCCGCCGGTGATCACCGCCGACCTGTGGCGGATCGCGGACGGCCGGCTGGCCGAGCACTGGGACGTCGCGCAGGCCGTGCCCGCCGGGGCGGACCTGGACGAGCTGATCGCGGACGCCCCGTGACGTCAGCGGCCATGCGCGCGGTCACGCAACGCCGCTTCGGCGGGCCCGAGGTGCTGGAGCCGGCGGAGCGGGCGCGGCCGCGGCTGCGGGTGAACGAGGTGCTGGTGCGGGTCAGGGCGGCCGGGGTGAACCCGATCGACGCCCTGGTCCGCTCCGGCGGCGTGCCGTTCCTCGGCGAGCCGCCGTTCGTCCTCGGCTGGGACGTCTCCGGCGTGGTCGAGGCGGTCAGCCCCGGGGTGACGCGGTTCGCGGTCGGCGACGAGGTGTGCGGCATGCCGCTGATACCGCGCGAGGCCGGCTGCTACGCGGAGTACGTCGCCGCCCCGGCACGGCAGTTGGTGCGCAAGCCGGCGGCACTCGACCACCAGCAGGCGGCCGGGCTGTCGCTCGCCGGCCTCACCGCCTGGCAGGCGCTGGTGGACGCGGCCGGGGTGGGCCGCGGGGACCGGGTCCTGGTGCACGGGGGCGGCGGTGGCGTCGGCCACCTGGCCGTCCAGATCGCCAAGGCCCGCGGCGCGGAGGTGATCGCCACGGCGAGCGCGGCCAAGCAGGCGTTCGTGGCCGGGCTCGGCGCCGACCAGGTCGTCGACTACCGGGCGGCGGACTTCACCACCGAGGTGAAGGACGCCGACGTGGTGCTCGACACCGTGGGCGGGGACACCGCCGTGCGCTCGCTGGACGTGCTGCGCCCGGGCGGCCGGCTGGTCACCGTGGTGGAGCTGCACGACGCGGCGCTCCCGGCCGGAGCGGCCGGGCGCGGGCTGGAGTTCAGCGCGGTGACCGCCGAACCCGACCACGTCGGGCTGGGCGCCCTCGCCGCGCTGGCCGAGGAGGGCCGGCTGCGGGTGCACGTCGACCGGGTGTTCCCGCTGGCCGAGGCCGCGCGGGCGCACCGGCTGATCGAGTCCGGCTCGACGACGGGCAAGCTCGTGCTGACCGTCTGAGCGTCTGACGGTCCGAGCGGCCGAACTGAACGCGGGGGGCGGGTCCGGAGCGGACCCGCCCCCTCGGCGTCAGTTCACCAGCGACAGCGCCGGGGGGAAGCCGGCCGCGATGGCGAGGGCGGCGGCCTCCCCGCGCGAGTCGGCGTTGAGCTTCTTGAGGATCCGGGCCACGTGGAACTTGACGGTGTGCTCGCTGATGCCGAGCTGGTTGGCGATCACCCGGTTCCGGTGCCCCTGCACCAGGTGCTGCAGCACCTCCAGTTCGCGCGGGTTGAGCCCGGTCAGCGGGTCCTCGCGGGGCCGGTCGCGGTCGGGCACGGTGAGCGGCAGCCGCATCGTCACGGAGGTGCCCCACTGCGGGACGGAGTCCACCTCCAACTCACCGCCCATGGCGGCGATCCGGTCCTTGAGCCGGTGCACGGCCAGCGCCTCGGGCGCCAGCCGGCCGGGGCCGTCGTCGCGGACGGTCGCGCGCAGCTCGGCCCCGCCGGCCTCCCAGCCGACCCGGACCCGGGTGACGCCGCCCTGCTCCATGGTGGTCAGCACGATGCCGCGCACCGCGGCCCGGAGCGTGCGGGCCACGTTCGACGGGACCAGGCGCTCCGGCGGGGTGGGCGGGGCGTACTCCAGGGTCAGTCCGCTGTAGCGGGAGAGCGCGCCGAGCATGGCGGTGAGCCGGCCGAAGGCGTCCTCCAGGGTCTCCTCGTCGGGCAGCTGCTCGTCGCTGTGCGAGCCGCGCAGCTCGATGAGCGAGGCGACGGCCAGGTCGACGGCGGTGCGCCGGGCGGTGGCGTCGTCCAGGCTGCGGGAGCGGAGCACGCCGAGCAGGCCGGTGAGGGTGGCGGCGTGGGTCTCGGCGAGCTCGCTGGTGATGCGCAGGCGCTCGCTGCCGGCCCGCCAGGCACCGGACAGGTCGACCGGGACGGCTTCGGGCAGCAGGTCGACGACCCGGGCGGTGGCCAGCTCCCAGAGCCGGTCGACCAGGTCCACCACGGCGGGCTCGGGGGCCCGGTCGTCCACCGGGACGACGGCGAGCAGCGCCCCGGCCGATCCGTCGGGGGCGCAGGCCACGGCGAACACCGGGCGCGCCGCGCCGGCCAGCACGGCCCGGCCGGACCACGGCGAGCCGATCTCCACGTGGGTGGAGAGGGTGGCCATCTCGGCGGTGGTCACCTGCTCGGTGAGCGCCGGGTCGCCGGCCGTCCAGGCGGCGGACTTCGGGCAGTCGGCGGTCAGCATGGCCAGGGCCCGGTGCGGGACCAGGTCGGCGATGGTGCGGGAGAAGGTGGGGAGCACGTCCCTGAGCGGCGCGCGCAGCAGGGCCTTGGCCATGTCGAGGATCAGTCGCGGGTCGTCCGTCCGAAGGGGTGCCATGACCGCACGCTAGCCGGGAGACGGACGCCGCGCACTGCTCCTTCGGGGAGGTCCCGCTAGCCGGAGGAGCAGTCCGGTGGCGGTGGCCGGTTCGCGGCGCCCCGCTCCAGGCCCGTCCGACCCAGGTTCGAGCGGCGCGCGCGACCGTCTCCACGTTGCGAGTCGCCGGCCGGCCGGCCGGAGCGAGCGGAGAGAGAGGGAGCCGACACATGGCACGAACCGACCGACCGGTGTCGATCGTCACCGGAGCCACCAGCGGCATGGGGCTGACCATCGCCGAGCGGCTCGGCGCCCTGCACCACCGGGTCTACCTGTGCGGGCGGCGCGAGGACGCGCTCGCGGAGACGGTGAAGACCCTGCGGGACAAGGGCCACGACGTGGACGGCAGTCCCTGCGACGTCACCTCGCCCGAGCAGGTGCAGTCCTTCGTCCGGGCCGCGGTCGACCGCTTCGGCACCGTCGACGTGCTGGTCAACAACGCCGGGCGGTCGGGCGGCGGGGTCACCGCCGAGATCCCGGACGAGCTCTGGTACGACGTCATCAACACCAACCTGAACAGCGTCTTCCTGATGACCAAGGCGGTGCTCACCCTCGGCGGCCTGCGGGGCAAGGACTGGGGGCGCATCGTCAACATCGCCTCCACCGGCGGCAAGCAGGGCGTCGTCCACGGCGCCCCGTACTCGGCCTCCAAGCACGGCGTGGTGGGCTTCACCAAGGCGCTCGGCCTGGAGCTGGCCGCCACCGGCATCACCGTGAACGCGGTCTGCCCCGGGTTCGTCGAGACGCCGATGGCGGAGCGGGTGCGCGAGCACTACGCGGACATCTGGCAGGTGCCGACCGAGGAGGTGTTCGAGCGGATCACCGCGCGGGTACCGATCCGGCGCTACGTCACCTCCGAGGAGGTCGCCGCGATGGTGGAGTACCTGGTCGGCGACGGAGCCGGCGCGACGACCGCCCAGGCGCTCAACGTCTGTGGCGGGCTGGGCAATTACTGATCGGCACCGGACGAACGGGAAACACGGCATGGGCAGCAGTGCGGCGCACCGGGGTGAGGTGGCCCTCGTCACCGGGGCCAACAAGGGGATCGGCAAGGAGATCGCCCGTCGGCTCGCCCGGGAGGGCATGACGGTGTACCTGGGCGCCCGGGACGAGGAGCGCGGCCGGGCGGCGGAGGCCGAACTCCTCGCCCAGGGCCTCGACGCGCGGTTCGTCCGGCTGGACGTGACCGACCAGGCGCAGGTGGAGGCGGCGGCCGAGCGGATCCGGGCCGACGCGGACCGGCTCGACGTGCTCGTCAACAACGCCGGGATCGTGGTGGAGTGGGGGGTCCCGACGACCGGGATCGGTGCCGCGCAGATGCGCGAGGCCTTCGAGGTCAACGTCTTCGGGAACGTCGCCGTCACCCAGGCGTGCCTGCCGCTGCTGGAGCGCTCGCCGAACGGACGGGTCGTCAACCTGTCGAGCCCGCTGGGCTCGCTGACGCTGCTGACCGACCCGGAGAACCCGATCTCCACCCGCGGGCTGCTGCCGTACAGCTCGTCGAAGGCCGCGCTGAACGCCGTCACGGTCGTGTACGCCAACGCGCTGCGCGCGGCCGGGGTGCGGGTGAACGCGGCCAACCCCGGCCTGGTGGCCACCGACCTGAACGCGGACTCGCCGTTCAGCCGGGGCACCCGCGGCCCCGAGGAGGGCGCCGACGTACCGGTGTGGCTGGCGCTGACCGGGCCGGACGGGCCCACCGGGGGGTTCTACGGCAGCATGGCCGGCTCGCCCACCGAGTCGGTGCCCTGGTGAGCCCGGCCGGTCCGGCCGGGACCGTCGAGAGGATGAGGAGGACCGGATGAGTCCGGTACGCGAGGGCGTCAGCGCCGAACTGTACGCCGAGGTGCAGCAGTTCTACGCCCGTCAGATGCAGGCGCTGGACGGCGGCCGGTTCGCCGAGTACGCGGCGACCTTCACCGCGGACGGCACCTTCCAGCACACCCCCGGCACCGAGCCCGCGGTCGGGCCGGCCGGGGTGGAGAAGGAGCTGGAGGCGTTCCACGAGCGTTTCCGCGACGACCCGGTGCAGCGGCGGCACTACTTCAACCAGATCGTGCTGGAGCCGCTGGAGAACGGCGACCTCCGTTCGACGGTGTACGCGCTGATCGTCCGGGTGCGGCCGCAGGAGCGGCCGGAGGTCTGGCCGAGCTGCGTGGTGCACGACGTGGTCGCGGTGACGGAGCGGGGCATCCGGCTGCGGTCGCGGAGCATCTCGTACGACCAGCTGTCCTGACCGCCGGACGGACCGCCGTACGCGCCGCCGTCACGACGACGAACCGCCCGGGCCTGCTG
>NZ_JBHZCY010000113.1:0-30752 GCF_042786665.1 Kitasatospora sp. NPDC059146
CCCGCCGGCCCGGACGCCCGTTCGGTAGGCGTCCGGGCCGGCGGGCCGCGTCCGGGGCGGGTCAGCCCGTCCCGGCGTCCGCGTGCTTCGCGTTGACGGCCCGGCGCAGGGCGCGCGGGACCGGGCCGGCCGCCGGGGCCAGCTTGTCGATCCGGGCCCGGAACTCGCGCCGGTGGCGCCAGGTCAGGGCCGTACTCAGCCGGGCCGCGTCGACCAGGGCGACCAGCGCCGCCTCCGCCGGGTCGACCCGGCTGAACGGGCCGCTCAGCGCCGAGGTGACGCTCGCCGCCAGCGCCTTGCGCACCCGGGGCTCCGCCAGGGTGACCCGGGCGACCGGGAAGATCCCGAGCACCCGGTGCTCCTCGACCCGGATCCGCCCGGCGGCCGCGAGCCCGTCGCGGACCACCCGCGCCGACCGCCCCCGGCGCCCGATCCAGCTCCACCAGGTACGCCGCCGCCCCTGGCGGATCTGCTCCAGCAGCGCGGCGGAGAGCGGGTCGAGCCCGCCGGTCGGGCCGTCGACGGCGGCCGGGTGCCGGCCGTCGTCACGGATCAGCCCGCGGCGGAGGAGCTCGGTGAGCGCCGCCGCCCGCAGGGCCAGGTCCAGGTCGGTCGTGCGGGTGAGCCGCCCGCGCTCGGGGTCGTAGGCGAGCAGGTAGAGCTTCTCGGGCAGATTGACGGGAAGGTCCATCTCGGTCTCCGAAGGATCAGGGACGATCTGCGGAGCGCCCGGCCGCTGCGGTCAGTCCTCGGCGGGACCGCCGTCCTCCGGGCTCTCCTTGGGCGGTCGGCCGCGCCGGGGAAGCCGGGCCGCGCCGCTGGGCATCCGGCCGGCCTCGCCGAGGGCGCGGCGGAGCACGAACTCGATCTGGGCGTTGGTGCTGCGCAGTTCGTCCGCGGCCCACCTCGCCAGTGCGTCGTGAACCGAAGGATCCAGTCGCAACAGGAGCTTCTTCCGTTCCGTCGCCAACGCCGCGCCCTTACTGGTAGAGGGAGCCCGTGTTCACGACGGGCTGGGTGCCCCGGTCGCCGCAGAGCACCACCAGGAGGTTGCTCACCATGGCGGCCTTGCGCTCCTCGTCCAACTCCACCACGTCCCGCTCGGCGAGCCGGTCCAAGGCCTCCTCGACCATACCGACGGCGCCCTCGACGATCAGCCGCCGGGCGGCCACCACGGCCCCGGCCTGCTGCCGCTGGAGCATCACCTGGGCGACCTCGGGCGCGTAGGCGAGCCGGGTGATCCGGGACTCGACGACCCGCACACCGGCCGAGGCGACCCGGGCGGCGATCTCGGCGGACAGCTTGCGGGCGATCTCGTCCGCGCCGTCGCGCAGCGACAACTGCCCCTCGTGGTGGGCGTCGTACGGGTAGCTGGTGGCGATGTGCCGGACGGCCGTCTCGGTCTGGATGGCGACGAAGTCGACGTAGTCGTCCACCTCGAACACCGCCATCGCGGAGTCCTCGACCTGCCAGACCACCACGGCGGCGATCTCGATCGGGTTGCCGTCCGCGTCGTTGACCTTGGCGGTCTCGGTCTCGTGGTTGCGGATCCGCAGCGAGATGTGCCGGCGGCTGGTGAAGGGGTTCAGCCAGCTGATCCCCTCGGCGCGGATCGTCCCCCGGTAGGTGCCGAGCAGCTGGACCACCCGGGCCGAGCCGGGCGAGACGACCGTCAGCCCGCAGAGCAGGACCAGCGAGCCGAGCAGCACCAGTGGTCCGAGGACCACCAGCGGAACGCCCAGGCCTTTGTCGCCACCGGCGAGTTGGACCCCGCCGGCGATCAGTCCGGCGAGCCCGGCGAGCACGCCCAGCAGGGCGCCGCCGAGCACCGGCAGCCCCGGTGCCCCGGTGATGACCCGCTCGGTGACCCTCGGGGCCGGGAGGTCGAGGACGGGGCCGTCCTCGACGGAGACGTGCGGTGCGGTCATGGGACCGACTCCCCCTTGTGCGATGTGCGCCGCGCGGACGTCCGCTGCAGCTGTCAAAGTGATATCACTTTTTCGGGGCACCGCACCAGGGGTGAACGCGGTCCGACGCCGCCGGGCGCCGCAGAGCCGCCGGCCGTCGCATCCCGGGGGGTTCGCCTCGCGCTCCGGCGGATCACCCGAAGTGATGCTCCGGTACGCGCAGTTGAGGACTCGACGCCCATGGGTCGGCCACCGCGTGCACGGCCGCGCGGCAGGCGGGATGTACCGGCCCCACGCGACCCGGAAGGCCACGGGCCCGACCGGCCCCCGGGTCCCCAGGGAGGGTGAACCTCGGCGTGTAATCGCCACGGAGGATGTTTGCGCGCGTACAGTCTGTTCTCGCCGCGCCTGGAGCCCCGTCGGCCGACGGGCCGCACGGGGGTGGGAGAAGTGGGGCGGGTGGGACTCGAACCCACGACCAAGGGATTATGAGTCCCCTGCTCTAACCGGCTGAGCTACCGCCCCGGTTCGCCGCGCGTGCCGGTCGTCGGCCACGGCAGCAGCAGACGGCCCCGCGAGGCCGTCCCGGGCAGCATAGCCGGTCGATCACCCGTGGTGCGCGCCGGGGGCGCAGCTGGGTGCGGGAGGGCGCGCGCCCGCCCCGGTGGCGGGCTCCGGGTGGCGACGGAGGGCCCGGACAGGGCAGCCTGGGCTGATGACGATGCGTGGGGCGGGAGCTGCGGCCGGAGGACTGGTGCTGGCCTTCGCGCTGGCGGGGTGCACCACCGCGGCGCGGCCCGGCACCGTCGCCCCGACGGTCACCTCGGCACCGCCCGGTGCCGCCGACGCCCACGGCTGGAGCAAGCAGCGCTTCAAGGGGGCGATCGGCAAGCACACCGGGGTCACCCGCACCGCCAAGCCCACCGTGCTCAACGGCCTGGTCGGTGCGGTGTTCACGCGCAACGCGGACGGCGACCACTTCTGCACCGCCAGCGTGGTCGACAGCGCCGGGCTCAACCTGATCGTCACCGCCGCCCACTGCGTCTGGGACCCGAGGATCGGCCGGCGCAGCGACCTGGTCTTCGTCCCCGGCTACCGCAACGGCGACACCCCGAGCGGGGTCTGGCCGCTGCTGGCGGTCAGCGTGGACGACGGCTGGAAGGACCACGCCGACCCGGACATGGACGTCGCCTTCGCCGTCGTCCAGGCGCAGAACGGGCAGCAGGTGCAGCAGGTGCTCGGCGCCAACAAACTGGGCGTCAACCGCGGCTACCAGGTCCCGGTGCGGGTGACCGGCTACCCGGGCAGCAGCGACGTCCCGATCACCTGCTCCAACACCACCACCGAACAGAGCGCCACCCAGCTGCGGATCGACTGCCCGGACTACACCGGCGGCACCAGCGGCAGTCCCTGGGTCACCGACTTCGACCCGTCCACCAGGACCGGCACCGTGGTCGGCGTGATCGGCGGCTACCAGGAGGGCGGGAACAGCCCGGACACCTCGTACAGCAGCTACTTCGGCGACCGGGTCCAGGCGCTCTACGACCGGGCCACCGGCTGACCGGGCCGGCCCCGGACCGATTCGAACACCCGGCAGTGGCGCCGCCGGGCACGGCCTGGTAGATCTTCCTCTCGAACGGCGGAACGCACGGCCCGGATGCCCGCCCCGAGGAACGAGACGGAGCCCCGATGGCCCCCCGCCCGGTGCCGCCCGCGCGCGCGGCCGGAGCGACCGCGCTGGCCGCCCTGCTGCTGGCCGCCGGCACCGCGTGCGGCAGCGGGCCGGACGCGGCGCCGAACGCCGAGGTCGCCCAGCAGAGCGCGGCCCGCGACCGGATCGGCACGCTGTCCGTCCACAGCGCCCAGGGGCCCCGGTCCTGCACGGCGAGCGTGGTGCGCAGCCCCGCGCGCAATCTGCTGGTCACCGCCGCGCACTGCGTGCAGAACCAGCGGGTCGGCCTGCTGGACGGCCTGGTGTTCACCCCCGGCTACCGCAACGGGTACTCCCCGTACGGGAGTTGGCAGGTGCAGTCGATCACCGTCGATCCCCGCTGGGCCTCCGACGACGACCCGGACTACGACGTGGCCTTCGTCACCGTCCGCCCGGCCGACGGCCGGCAGGTCGAGGAGGCGGTCGGCGGCAACCCGCTCGGCACCGGCCGGGGCGTCGGACTGGCGGTCTCGGTGACCGGCTACCCGAACGAGAGCGACGAACCGATCACCTGCGCGGTCCGGACCAGCTCGCAGAGCGCCACCCAGGAACGCTTCGACTGCGGCGGCTACACCGACGGCACCAGCGGCAGTCCCTGGGTGACCGGCGACGGCACGGTGGTCGGCGTGATCGGCGGCTACCAGGAGGGCGGGGACACCCCGGGCACCTCGTACAGCGTGGCCTTCGACCAGCGGATCGCCGACCTGTACCGGCGGGCGACCACCTGATCCCGGCGATGCCCTCCCCGGCCCGCCCGCGGCGCCGGGGAGGGCACGGCGGGGTGACGCACGCGACACCGGGGCGGACAACACGAAGGCCCCCCGGTCGTCCGAGGGGCCTTCGCTCTGAGCAGTCACCGGGCGGACCCGGTGCAGCTCCCGCAATTGGACTCGAACCAATAACCTGCCGATTAACAGTCGGCTGCTCTGCCAATTGAGCTATGCGGGATCGCGGTACTCAACTTCCGTACCACGGGCGGGAATCGGGCTCCGAGGAGCACTACTCCCGAGCTCCCCCAATTGGACTCGAACCAATAACCTGCCGATTAACAGTCGGCTGCTCTGCCAATTGAGCTATGGGGGATCGGCTTCCGCTTCGGCTCCCGTGACCCGGGCTCCTCGGCGCTCGCTGCGGGACATACATTAGCGCACTCGGGGGGGTGGTCCGCCAATCGTTTCCCCGGCCGCCCCGAACCTCCGGTCCGGCGTGCCCCGCGCGCGCCCCCGACGGCACCCGGGGATGCTGGGGGCGCGGACGGTTCGCCGTCCCGGGCAACGGGTAGGGCAATGCGGCAGAAGGCCGCCAGGAGAGGGTGGGTCCGATCATGTGGAAGCTGTCGTTGGCCGCGGGTTTCGCGGCCGGCTACGTCCTCGGCTCGCGGGCCGGGCGCCGGCGCTACGAACAGATCACCGAGGTCACCCGGCGGATCGCCCGGAACCCGACCGTGCAGGGGGCCACCGACCGGGCGCGGCAGCAGGCCGGGGCGGTGGCCGGGAAGGCGGCCGGTGCCGTCGCGGACCGGGTCGGGGACAGGCTGCCGAACGCCGTCACCGACCGGGTGCCGTACTTCACCCGCTCCCGGGCGGAGGACGACGGCTGGGGCACCGTCCGCCCGTGACCGGGCGGTAGCCACCGTCCGTGACGGGGCGGTGATCCCCCGGCAAAGGAGATCCCAACGCCCGGTCCCGAACCGGCAACGGCTCACCCGGCCCGGACGCGTCCCGGGCCGGGCTGAGGCATGATCTCGACATGGCCATCGTCGCGGGGATAGACAGCTCGACCAGCCGCACCAGGATCGTCGCGTGCGACGCCGACACCGGCACCGTCCTGCGCTCCGGCAAGGCGCCCCACCCCGTCCCCGAGGACCAGGACCTGCGCCCCGGCGAGGCCGACCCGCAGGTCTGGCTGCACTCCCTCGGCGACGCCGCGGCCGGCGGCCTGCTGGAGGGCGTCCGGGCGATCGGCGTCAGCGCCCAGCAGCACGGCATGATCGGCCTGGACGCGGGCGGGGTGCAGGTGCGGCCCGCGATCCTGTGGAACGACCCGCGCTCCAGCGGCGCCGCCGCCAAGCTGCTGGACGCCCTCGGCGGCCCGGCCGCCTGGACCGCCGCGATCGGCGCCGTCCCCGGACCCACGTACACCATCGCCAAGCTGCGCTGGCTGGCCGAGTTCGAGCCGGCCAACGCCCGCCGGGTCGCCGAGGTGCTGCTGCCGCACGACTGGCTGGTCTGGCAGCTGCTCGGCCACCCCAAGCGCCGCACCACCGACCGCGGCGACGCCTCCGGCACCGGCTACTGGTCCCCGATCACCGGCGAGTACCGGCAGGACCTGGTCGAGCTGGCGCTCGGCCACGAACTCCGGCTGCCCGACGTGCTCGGCCCCGCCGAACCCGCCGGGCACACCCCCGAGGGCCTGCTGATCTCGGCCGGCACCGGCGACAACATGGCCGCCGCCCTCGGCCTGGGCCTCGGCCCGGGCGACGCGGTGGTCTCGCTCGGCAGCGCCGGGACGATCTTCGCGGTGCACGAGGAGGCCGTGGTGGACGCCACCGGCCTGGTCTCCTCCTTCGCCGACGCGAGCGGCCGCCACCTGCCGATGGTCGCCACCCTCAACGCCGCCCAGGTGCTGCGCTCCACCGCCGCCGTGCTCGGCCGGGACCTGGAGGGGCTGAGCGACCTCGCCCTGCACTCCTCCCCCGGCGCCTACGGCCTGGTGCTGCTGCCCTACCTGGACGGCGAGCGCACCCCCGCGCTGCCGCACGCCGCCGGCACCCTGACCGGCCTGCGGGCCGAGGCGATGACCCCTCAGCACCTGGCCCGGGCCGCCGTCGAGGGCATGCTGTGCAACACCGCCGACGCCCTGGACGTGCTGCGCGCCCTGGGCGTCGGCATCAAGCGGGTGTTCCTGCTCGGCGCGGCCGGCCGGCTGCCCGCCGTCCGGCACATCGCCCCGATGCTGTTCGGCGTCCCGGTCGTGGTGCCCCCGCCGGGCGCGCACGCCGCCCGAGGCGCCGCCCGGCAGGCCGCCTGGGCGCTGGCCGGCACCTCCGAGCCGCCGGAGTGGGCGCTGCCGGACGCCGAGACGGTCGAGCCCGAGGACGAACAGGACCTGGCGATCGGGTCGGCGGTGCGCCAGCAGTACCGCGCCGCCCGGGACCAGATCCACCCGGAGGCCGCCGCCGGCCCCTCGGCCTGAGCCCTGCCGTCCGGGCCGAGCCCCACCGGCCGGAGTCCGCCGGTGAGGATGCGTCACCCGGCGCCCGATGGCAGCGTGGGTCGGGACACGGCAACCGAGGCGAAGGGCGACAGCCACCCATGGCCCTGCACAAGGGGACCGGCGACGACCGCCGGCTGAGCGTCAGTCCGTTCCTCGGCATCACCGACCCGCTGGGCGCGATGGAACTCGCCCCGCCGGTGCACCGGCTCGGCGAGGGCCCGGTCGCGGCCGACACCGCGTACCAGCTGATCCACGACGAGCTGATGCTGGACGGCAGCGCCAAGCTCAACCTGGCGACCTTCGTCACCACCTCGATGGAGGTGCAGGCGACCCGGCTGATGACCGAGTGCCTGGACAAGAACATGATCGACAAGGACGAGTACCCGCAGACCGCCGAACTGGAGCGGCGCTGCGTGGCCATCCTCGCCGACCTCTGGCACGCCCCCGACCCGGACGCCGCGGTCGGCTGCTCCACCACCGGCTCCAGCGAGGCCTGCATGCTGGCCGGCATGGCGCTCAAGCGCCGCTGGATGCGCCGCAACCCCGAGCGCTACGCGGCCGGGGCCCGGCCCAACCTCGTGATGGGCGTCAACGTCCAGGTGTGCTGGGAGAAGTTCTGCACCTTCTGGGAGATCGAGGCCCGCACCGCGCCGATGGAGGGCGAGCGCTTCCACCTCGGCCCCGAGCAGGCCGTCGCGCTGTGCGACGAGAACACCATCGGCGTGGTCGGCGTCCTCGGCTCGACCTTCGACGGCTCGTACGAGCCGGTCGCGGAGATCTGCGCGGCCCTGGACGAGCTCCAGGCGCGCACCGGCCTGGACGTCCCGGTGCACGTGGACGGCGCCTCCGGCGGCATGGTGGCGCCCTTCCTCGACCCGGAGCTGGTCTGGGACTTCCGGCTCCCCCGGGTGCAGTCGATCAACACCTCCGGCCACAAGTACGGCCTGGTCTACCCCGGCGTCGGCTGGGCGCTGTGGCGGGACAAGGAGGCCCTGCCCGAGGAACTGGTCTTCCGGGTCAACTACCTGGGCGGCGAGATGCCGACCTTCGCGCTCAACTTCTCCCGGCCCGGCGCGCAGGTCGCGGCGCAGTACTACGTCTTCCTGCGGCTCGGCCGGGCCGGTTTCCGGGCGGTCCAGGGCGCCTGCCGGGAGGTCGCCGGCTACCTGGCCGGGGAGATCGGGAAGCTCGGCTGCTTCCGGCTGCTGACCCGCGGCGACCAGGTCCCGGTGTTCGCCTTCACCACCACCGAGGACGTCACCTTCGACGTCTTCGACGTCTCACGGCGGCTGCGCGAGCGCGGCTGGCAGGTCCCCGCGTACACCTTCCCGGCGAACCGGCAGGACCTGTCGGTGCTCCGGGTGGTCTGTCGCAACGGCTTCTCCCGGGACCTCGCCGACCTGCTGCTGGCCGACCTCAACCGGCTGCTGCCGGAGCTGCGCCGCCAGCCCGTCCCGCTGCAGGACCTGGGTGTGCCGGTCCGCGAGGGCTTCCACCACTGAAGGCGTTTCCGGGGCGGCTCAGCGCCCCGGAAACGCCGCGGTGGGAGGGCGCAGGGGAAGCGCCCTCCCACCGGGTGGTCCCGGTCGGTCGGGGCAGCCTCCCCCCGTGAGGCTGCCACGACCGGTGGGGGATCCGGGACTCCGTATCGGGCCGACCACGGCCGACCGGCCGGGGGCCCGAACGAAACGGCCGGTCGGTGGAACGCACCGGCAGGGAGAACTCTGCACGACGAACACATGACTGTTCGATGGTTCCGGGGGGTTGTGAGACACTTCCGTCCGTCTCAACGCCATGACCTGGAGTTTGGGACACCGGGCCGCTGAGGTTGGAGAACGAGGAGACGCCGAACGGCCGGACCGGGCGTGCACCTCCCGCCCCGTCCCACCGTCGTCCCGTCCCGCGACTCATGGAGGACCGCGTTGGCTTCCGTCTGGAAGGACCTGCCCGAGGAGCTGTCCGAGCCCGCCCGCCTGCTGGCCGAGGAGCTCCGCAAGCTCAAGGACGACGCCGGACTGTCACTGTCCGAGCTCGCCACCCGGACCCACTACAGCCGGGCCTCCTGGGAGCGCTGGCTGAACGGCAAACGGGTGGTCACCGAGCAGGCGCTGGAGGCGCTGATCAGGGCGGTCGACTGCGACCCGGTGGTGCTGCGCCGGCTCCGGCAGCGGGCGGCCGACCCCGTGGTCCCGGGGACCGTGGCCCAGGAAGCCGTGGCACGGGAGGCCGTGGCCCCGAAGACCGAGGACCCGGGCGGGGAGCCCGGGGACCGGAGCGCGGAGCCGGCGCCGACCGACGACGGGTCGGTCCCCGGGACCGACCCGTCCGAACCGGCCGCCGAGCCCGCCGAAACCGCCGAGCCCAGCGACGACCCGACCGCCGGACCGGTCGCCGGAGCCGCCGACGGGCCGGCCGCCGAGACCACCGACGAATGCGCGGACGAACCCGCCGTCGCCTGGTGGCGCCGTCCCGCGGCCCTGGTCGCCGGTGCGGCCGTGCTGGCACTGCTGCTGGTGCTGGCCGGGCTGCACCTCAGCCGGCACGACGACCAGGCCTCGGCCGCCGACGGTCCGGCCCCGAGCACCTCGGCCACCGGCAGGACCGCCCCGACCACGGCGGCCGTGGCGGGCGCCCCCGACTGCCGGGCCCTCGGCTGCGCCCACAAGGACCCCAAGACCACCGGCTGCGGCAGGGACGCGCGCACGCTGCAGACCCAGGTCATCGGCAAGGTCGTCGTCTACCTCCGCTACAGCCAGACCTGCCAGGCCGCCTGGGCGGCGATCTCCGAGGGCGAGCCCAAGGACTTCGCGGTGATCACCGACACCACCGGGGACAGCGAGACCGCGATGATCCACTGGGGCTACGACAACTACTCGCCGATGCTGAACGCGGCCGACCCCTCGATCGGCTTCCAGGTCTGCGGCACCCAGCCGGCCGGGCACGACTGCACCGGGACCGTCACCGACCTGGCCAGGGTGGTGGCCTCCACCCCGATCCCGATCGGCCCCGCCTCGCCGCCCCCGGGCGCCGGGGCCACGCCGAGCGACTCGGCCTCGGCACCGGCTTCGGCACCGGCCTCGGCCGACCCCGCGCAGGGCGCGACCCAGGCCCCGCCGGCCGAGCAGGTCTCGCCGAGCCCGGCCGCGTCCCCGCCCGGTCAGTCGAGGTAGCCGCGCAGCTGCTCGGCGGAGGCGTGGTCGCGGAGCTTGACCAGCGTCTTGGACTCGATCTGCCGGATCCGCTCCCGGGTCACGCCGAACACCGAGCCGATCTCCTCCAGCGTGCGCGGGCGGCCGTCGTCCAGGCCGTAGCGGAGCTGGACGACCTGGCGTTCCCGTTCGCCCAGGGTCGCCAGCACGGCGTCCAGGTGCTGGCGCAGCAGCAGGAAGGTCGCCGACTCGGCGGGTGAGGCGGCGTCGGCGTCCTCGATCAGGTCACCGAGCGCGACGTCGTCCTCCTCCCCGACCGGGGTGTGCAGCGAGATCGGCTCCTGGGCCAGCCGGAGCAGCTCGCGGACCCGCACCTCGGTGAGCTCCAGGGCGGTGCCGATGTCGGCCGGGCTGGGCTCCAGACCGCGCTCCTGCAGCAGCGCGCGCTGCACCCGGACCACCCGGTTGATCAGCTCCACCACGTGCACCGGCACCCGGATCGTCCGGGCCTGGTCCGCCAGCGCCCGGCTCATCGCCTGCCGGATCCACCAGGTCGCGTACGTCGAGAACTTGTAGCCGCGGGCGTAGTCGAACTTCTCCACCGCCCGGATCAGGCCCAGGTTGCCCTCCTGGACCAGGTCCAGCAGGGTCAGCCCGCGGCCGACGTAGCGCTTGGCGACGGACACCACCAGGCGCAGGTTCGCCTCGATCAGGCGGCGCTTGGCGATCCGGCCGAGGACCACCAGGGAGTCCAGTTCGCCGGCCAGCGGGTCGGGCGGCGGCGGGTCCGCGTTCAGCTGCTCCTCGGCGAACAGTCCGGCCTCGATCCGGCGGGCCAGTTCGACCTCCTCGGCGGCGGTGAGGAGCCGGATCCGGCCGATCTCGCGCAGGTACTGGCGCAGCAGGTCGGCGGCCGGACCGCCGCCTTCGGAGCGCTCGGCGGGGCCCTCGTCGTCGAGGTCCGGCTCGGCCGCCGCCTCCGGGCTGTCGGGGTGGCCCTCCGGCCGCTCCTGGGCGGGGACCCGTGGGCCCGGGGGCGCGGCCCCGGCCCGGCCGTGGTCGGCCTCCTGCTCCCCGGTCGGCGGCCCGGCGGGCTCGGCCCGTCCGGTCGGTTCGGTCGGTTCGGCTCGTCCGGTGGGCTCGGCCCGTCCGGTCGGCTCGGCTCGTCTGGTGGCGGTGGTCGCTGCGGCAAGGCCTCGGTCCACGGGCATCCCTCGGGGCGGGCGCGACTCTGGCGGACCCGCGCTGTACGGAGGTGGGACGCCCTCCAGTGTGGGGTACGCCACGCTCCGTGGCCGAGACTCGTGCGCCGACTTTCTGTGCGGGACTTCCCGGGGCCGTTCGCGCCGGAGAACCCGCTACAACGCCCCGGCGCCCCGGCTCTTGAGCTGGTCGCCGTACTGCTGGAGCTGCCACAGCTCGGTCTGCACCGCGTGCAGCTGCTCGGCGTCCGCCCGGTGGCCGAGCCGCTGGAGGTAGCCGCGGACCTCGGCGATCCGCCGGTCGACGGCCAGCAGGCGCAGCTTGACCAGGAACTCGCCCGCGTAGACCGCGTCCGCCTTGCGCAGCGAGCGCACCGGTTCGACGGTCAGCTCGGTCACCAGCGAGCGCACCTGGTCGTCCGGGGAGGCCTCGCGCACCGCGCCGGTGAAGTCGGGCGCGGCCGCCCCGTACCCGGTGCCGCCGGCCTTGGCGATGGCCTGCCGGACGGCGGTGTACGGCGGGGTCGGGAACTCGTCGTCGCCGTACTGGTCGAAGGCCGGGCTGACCAGCTCCGGGTGCTGGAGCGCCAGCTTGAGCAGCTCCCGCTCGACGAACTGGGCCGGGTCCCGCGGGTTGAGCCGGAACGCGGGCCTGGCCGGGCCCGGCACCGCGACAGGCTGCTCGGTGCGGCGCTGCTGGCCGTTGGCGCGGGGGTTCTGCTGCTTCTCCCGCTCCCAGCGGGCCAGCTGGGAGATCCGGCGGACCACGAACTGCTCGTCGCCCGGGTTCACCCCGACCATGCCGGCCAGCCGGATCGCGTAGCCGTGCCGGATCGACGGGTCCTTGATCTTCGCGACGATCAGGGCGGCCTCCTCCATCGCGGCGGCCTGCCCCTCGGGGGTCTCGACCCGGTGCTTGGCGACCGCCGTGTTCAGCGCGAACTCGAACAGCGGGACGGGGTGGTCGATCAGCTGCCGGACCGCCTCGTCGCCCTGGGCCAGCCGCAGGTCGCAGGGGTCCATGCCGCCCGGGCTGACCGCGATGGAGGTCTTGGCGGCGAACTTCTGGTCGTCCTCGAAGGCGCGCAGCGCGGCCTTCTGGCCGGCCGCGTCGCCGTCGAAGGTGAAGACCGTCTCGCCGCGGTACTGGGAGGTGTCCATCAGCAGCCGACGGATGATCTTGATGTGGTCCTCGGCGAACGCCGTGCCGCAGGTCGCCACCGCCGAGGTGACCCCGGCCAGGTGGCAGGCCATCACGTCGGTGTAGCCCTCGACCACCACCGCGCGGCCCGACTTGGCGATCTCCTTCTTCGCCAGGTCGATGCCGTACAGCACGTGGGACTTCTTGTAGATCGGCGTCTCGGGGGTGTTCAGGTACTTCGGACCGTTGTCGTCCTCGCGCAGCCGGCGGGCGCCGAACCCGACCACCTCGCCCGCGATGTCCCGGATCGGCCACACCAGCCGGCCCCGGAAGCGGTCGATCAGACCGCCGCGCTGCCCCTGCGAGGCCAGGCCGCCCTGGAGGATCTCCTTGTCGCTGAACCCCTTGCCGCGCAGGTAGCGGACCAGGTGCTCCCACCCCGCCGGGGCGTAGCCCACCCCGAAGGTCTTCGCGGCCTCCTCGTCGAAGCCGCGCTCGGCCAGGAAGCGGCGGCCGATCTCCGCCTCCGCCGAGGCCAGCTGCTCCTGGTACCAGGCGGAGGCCACCTTGTGCGCCTCGACCAGCCGGGTCCGCTCGCCCTGCTGGTGGCGGGGGCTGTAGCCGCCCTCCTCGTAGCGCAGCGTGATGCCGGCCTGGGCCGCCATCCGCTCGACGGCCTCGGCGAAGGTGAAGTGCTCGATCTTCATCAGGAAGGCGATGGTGTCGCCGTTCTCCTGGCAGCCGAAGCAGTGGAAGACGCCCTTGGCGGGGTTGACGTAGAAGGAGGCGGACTTCTCGTCGTGGAAGGGGCAGACGCCCTTGTACTCGCCACCGCCACCGTTGGTCAGCTGTACGTAGTCGCCGACCACCGCGTCGATCGGCAGTGCGCTGCGCACCGCTTGTACGTCTTCGTCCCTGATCCGCCCGGCCACCCCGGAAGTCTACTGGGGCGGCCGGGGTTTCGAGCCGGGGCTGCGGCCCGGGTCCGGGCCCGGGCCGCGCCGGGCGGGCGTGACGTGGGCCTCACGTGGCCTGACGTGGGCGTCAGGTCCAGGAGGCCCCGACCAGCCTGCCGTGCAGGGCCAGCGCCGAGGCGTCCGTGAGGGTGGCGATCTGGTCGATCACGGTGCGCAGGGCGGCGCGGTCGTCCTCGGCCTCGTGGTACATCGCGGTGAAGACCGGGTCCAGCCCCTCGGGGGCGCGCTGGTTCAGCACGTACGCCAGCTCGGCGATCACGATCCGCTGGCGGGCCCGCAGCTGGGCCTGCTCGTCGCGCATCATCACGTAGAGGACGGCGACGGCCTTGAGCACCGCGACCTCCAGCCGGACCTCCCGCGGCACCACCAGCTCGGCGGTGTAGCGGGTCAGCCGGCCGGGGCCGTAGCTGGCGCGGGTGGCCTGCTCGGCGGCCAGGCAGAAGCGGCCGATCAGCTGGCTGGTGAGGTCCTTGAGCCCGGCCCGGGCACGCGCGGTGCCGTCGTAGCCCTGCGGCCAGAAGTCCTGGGCCAGCAGCCGGTCCAGGGCGGCGGAGAGCTCCTCCGGCTCGGCGTCCGGGGCGTAGCGCTCGGCGACCTTGAACAGGTCGGCGCGCTCGCCGGGGGCGCGCAGCGCGGCCGGGTCGATGTGGCCGGCCTGGAGGCCGTCCTCGACGTCGTGGGTGGAGTAGGCGACGTCGTCGGACCAGTCCATGACGGTGGCCTCGAAGCACTTGCGCCCGGCCGGGGAGCCGGCCCGCAGCCAGCGGAAGACCGGCAGGTCGTCGGCGTAGACGCCGTACTTGGGCGAGGCCGGGTCGGTCGGGTGGGCGCCCTTGGTCCACGGGTACTTGGTGGCCGCGTCCAGGGCGGCCCGGCTCAGGTTGAGGCCGACGCTGCGGCCGGGCCAGGGGGCGAGCCGGGAGGCCGGCTGCTCCTCCGCCGGCGCGAACCGCTTGGGTTCGAGCCGGGTCAGGATGCGCAGCGACTGGGCGTTGCCCTCGAAGCCGCCGCAGGCCTCGGCGGCCTGGTCGAGGGCCTCCTCGCCGGTGTGGCCGAAGGGCGGGTGGCCGATGTCGTGGGCCAGGCAGCCGGTCTCCACCAGGTCCGGGTCGCAGCCGAGGGCGGCGCCCAGTTCCCGGCCGACCTGGGCGCATTCGAGCGAGTGGGTGAGCCGGGTGCGCGGGAAGTCGCTGCGCATCGGGGCCACCACCTGGGTGGTGCCGGCCAGCCGGCGCAGTGCGGCGGAGTGCAGCACCCGGGCGCGGTCGCGCTGGAAGGCGGTGCGGCCGGGACGCTTGTCCGGTTCGGGGACCCAGCGGGCCTCGGCGGCGTGGTCGTACGGGAGCGGGGCGGCGAGGCGGTGCGTGGTGTCGTCCATCCACTTCCTTGCGTAGTCGGCCGGGCGCGCGGAGTGACATATACTCGGCCACCTGTCCTCGGGCAGCGGTCAGGGCTTGACCGTCATGAGGCTCCCAGAGCCGAGTGAGAAGCCGCTCCGTCATCGCGGAGAGGCGGAGTCACATGGCACTCACGGTACGCCGTCCCACTGACGCGGGAGGCGTGCCCCACGTGAGGCGCAGAGTGCGGATCCGTGGATCCATCACCACGTGCCGCCGACCAACGCGGTCGGCGGCACGGTCTGCGGCAGCCTCAGCCCCGGACGGCCTTGAGCAGCGCGGCGGCCACCCCCTCCTCCCCCTTGGCGTTGGGGTGGACCGGGGTGAGGCCGTGGGCCGGGAACGGCGGCTCGATCCAGCGGGCGTCCTCCCCCGCGCACATGTCGTGCCCGGCCGAGGGCCCGGCGGTGTCCACGAACACCGCCCCGGCGGCCTCCGCGCGCTGCTTGAGCATGCCGTTGAGCTGCTGCTCCTTCTCGGTGAGGAAGCCGAGGTCGGCCGCCGCGACCGTGGTGCCCAGGGTCGCCCGGCAGCCCGCCGGGTCGGCCGGGAGCAGGGCCGGGTAGCCGACCACGTACACCCGGGCCCGCGGGGAGCGGCGCCCGATCTCCCGGAGGACCTCGCCGAGCCGCTCGCCGGCCGCGTCGACCCGGGCCCGCACCTCGTCGGTGCCGCCGGAGGCGTAGTGCTCCCGGCAGGGCGCGGCCGCGCGGTCCTCGCCGACCAGGTCCTTCACCGCGTCCGCCAGGGTGGCCTTGGCGCACTCGGTGACGACCTCCATGAAACCGGCGTCGTTGCCGCCGATGCCCACGGTGACCAGCCGGGTGTCCGGGGTCAGCGCGTCCAGCTGGGCCGGGTTGGGGCCGTCGGCGGTCTTCTGCGGGCTCCTGAGGTCCCCGGTGCGGGCGCCGCTGCAGCTGACGTCCCGGAACTGCCCGGGCGCCACCCCGAGCGCCTTCGCCAGCAGGGAGGGGTAGTTGACCCCGGAGCGGGCGCAGCCGGCCGGGTCGCCGACCTGCGGGGCGATCCGGGGCCCGGCGGTGTACGAGTCGCCGAGCGCCACGTACGGGGCGGCGGGCGGCGGGGTGGGGGTCGGCGTCGGGGTGGGGGTCGGGGTCGCACCGGCCGGGGCGCGACCGGGCAGGGCGCCCGCGAAGCCCCGGTCGGAGCCGTCCGGTCCGTCCGACCCGCCGCCGCACCCGGCCAGGGCGGCCAGCAGCAGGGCGGCCGAGAGGGCCGTCGCGACGGTCGACGGGCGGGTGGTCCTGGGCATGGCGTCCCCCCTGGGGGTGCGGGTCACGGGCAGCTGCGTACGCGGCGGCCGGTCCCCCCGGGCACCGCACAGCTCAACGTACGGGCCGCGCCGATGACTCCCGCCACGGCGTCGGCGTTACGCCGTTCCGGCGACTCCGCTCCCGTCACTGCGTTGCCGTTGCCCCGTTCCCGTTGCCCCGTTCCCGTTACTCCGCGCCGCGTTCGTGCTCGGCGAGGAACTGCTCGAAGCGCCGCCCCAGCTCGTCCGCGGACGGCAGGTCGACCGGCTCGGCCAGCAGGCTCTCCCGGCCCTCGGCGCCCGCGACCGCGTCGTACTGGCCCTCCATGCCACGGATGGCGGAGCGCAACTCGCCGTCGCCCTGGGCCAGCTGCTCCTCGATGTCGGCGTACACCTCGCCCGTCCGCTCGCGCAGCCGGGTGCCGGGCAGCACCAGTCCGGTGGCGGACTGCACGGCCTCCAGGATCAGCACGGCGGCCGCCGGGTAGGCCGAACGGGCCACGTAGTGGGGGACGTGCACGGCGAAGCCCAGCACGTCGTGCCCGGCCTCGGCCAGGCGGTACTCCAGCAGGGCCTGGGCGCTGCCCGGGACCTGCGCCTGCTCGAACCACTGCGGGTACCCCGGCGCGAGGTCGAGCCGGTTGCCGTGCGGCGTCAGGCCGACCGGGCGGGTGTGCGGCACGCCCATCGGGATGCCGTGGAAGTCCAGGCTGAGCCGGACCTCGAAGCGCTCCACCAGCTCCCGGACGGCGCGCGCGAAGCGCTCCCACTCGACGTCCGGCTCGGGGCCGGTGAGCAGCAGGAACGGGGCGCCGGCGGCGTCGCGGACCAGCTGGAGCAGGATCTCCGGCGGGTCGTAGGAGGACCAGTGGTCGTGGTCGAAGACCATCGCGGGGCGGCGGGCCCGGTAGTCGACCAGGCGGTCGTGGTCGAAGCGGGCCACCACCTGGGGGGAGCCCGTCTCCAGCAGGTGGGCCACCACCTGGGCGCCCGCCTCGCCGGCGTCCATGAAGCCCTCGAAGTGCTGGAGCAGCACCAGGCCGGCGCCGGTGTCGCGCAGCTCCGCGTTGGCCTCGGCCACGGCGGCCACGCCCCGCTCATCCAGCTCGTACAGCGCCTGGAAGTCTCGCACCGCGCACCCTTCCCCGTTCTCTGCTCGTCCCGCTCCGACCGGCTCTCGCCTTGTCCAGCGTGCCGGGACGCGCGGGAATTCCCGTTCCGGCCGACCGCTCTCGCGGACGGCCCGCCCCGCGACCCGCCCGGCAACACGCTCGGGGACCGTCGCCGAACGCTCCGGACCATGATCGCACCCGGGGGTAAAACCCCTGTTCACGGGCGTTCAACAGCCCCGTCCGGGGCGCGCGGTGGCGGCCCGCGCCGACATTCGGGTGCCGCGAAGTGACGCACCGCCTTCTGGCGGGTATCGTCCTCTCGCTGCCTCGCATCGTCGCGTCGTCGTCACGTCGTCCGTAACGCCGTCGATCACGACCCGGATCGCTGCTCGGTCAGACACCCACGACGCATCTTGCCTTCACCTGGCCGCCTGCTTCCCTTCGCGCACTCGTTACCTCTTCGGCCATTTCGCGGACGCACACTGTCCCGCTCGCTGTTCCCGCCGGACCGGTCCGAGGATCCGTGTCCGTTCCGGCACCCTCGCCGCCCGTTCCGGGCCGCCGCTCCGCCCCATCCGACCGGAATCCTCCGGCGCACACGGGTACCCGGAGCCGGAAACCGGGCCGGGGCGAACCCCTCGTCCACCGCAGCCCGTGCCGCACCCCGGCGCCGGATGCGCCCTACGACCGATGAAGGACCAAGGTTCCGTGCCAGCACCTGTCTTCCTCACCGGCCGCACCGTTCGGTTGGAGCCCCTCGCCGCCCACCACGCCGAGGCCATCGCCGCGGCCGGCGCCGAGGACCGTACGACCTATGCCTTCACCCCCGTCCCGCACGGTCCGGAAGCGGCCCGCGACTACATCGCGCGCGCCCTCGCCGACCAGGCCGCGGGCCGGTCGCTGCCGTTCGCGACGGTGAACGTCGCCGACGGCCGGGTGGTCGGCTCCACCCGGTTCCTGGAACTCGACTACTGGCAGGGCCCCATGGTGTGGCCGCCGGTGCCCGGCGTGCCGTTCGGTGATCCGGCCACGGCCGTCCCGGACGCCGCCGAGATCGGCAACACCTGGCTCTCCCCGCGCGCCCAGGGCACCGGCATCAACACCGAGGCCAAGCTGCTCATGCTCCGGTACGCCTTCGAGACCTGGGGCGTGCAGCGGATCTCGCTGCGCGCGGACGCCCGCAACCTGCGCTCCCGGGCCGCCATCGAACGGCTCGGCGCGACCTCCGAGGGCGTCCGCCGGGCGCACTCGCGCGGGCTGGACGGGGTGGTGCGCTCGACCGCGTTCTACTCGATCCTGGAGGACGAGTGGCCGGCCGTGCGCGACATCATCGAGCTGCGGATCGCCGCCGCCACCTCGCCGAGCGCCCCGGATCCGGCGATCAACCAGGAGTGTCTTAGACAGGGCGGCAGTGGCGCCGGGCAGCTGATGATCACCGCCTGAGCCGGGGCCGGGGGTTCAGCCCTCGGCCACCATGCGCAGGAGGCCTTCGGGTACCCGGGGCTCGCCCCGGTAGTGCCCGGGGTACGCCTCGACCAGCGCGGACACCGGCCGCCAGCCGCCGCCCCTGACCGGGGCCACCCGCACCCGCCAGATCTCGAAGCCGGTCCAGCTGCGGTGCAGGTGCAGGACGCCCTCGGCGGTGTGGAACATCCACCGTCCGTCGACGTCCCCGGTGATCCGCCCCGACCTCACCGCCCGCCACTGCTCCTCGGTCCAGACGAGGTCCGGCACCGGACAGGGCCGGGGCAGTCGCAGCGGCTTGAGGTGCGAGGCGTCCGCGGAACCCGCCCGAACGCTGCCCGGCTCGGGGAACGCCCAGCCGGGCAGCGGTTCGCGGGCGGCCAGCCAGGCGGCCGGGATGCCGTGGGTGCCGGTGTGCGCGGCCACCACTCCCCCGGTGATCGCGGCCACGGTGTCCATGTCGCCGCCGGCCGCGATCGCCTCCCACACGGCGGCCCGGTAGTCGGTGAGGTGGCGGGCGGCGCACCACAGGGCGTACGGGACGGTGTCGGCGGCCGAGGTCCGGCTGCCGTTGCCGAGCAGTCGGGCAACGGCCCGGGCATCCGGTTCGGCGAGCAGTCGGACGGCCTCGGCGAGCGCGTCGCGCAGGACGCCGTACGGGGTGAGCTCGACCACCGCCTCCAGGAAGGCCTCCGGCGCCATCGGCCCGGTCCGCGCCCGCACCGCGTACGCGGCGGCCACCGCGACCGCGATCGTGCCGTCCACCGCCTGGGGGTGGGTGTGGGTGATCACCGCGGTGTCGGCGGCGGGCCGGACCACGGCGGCGGGGTCGTCCGCGTACGCCGCCCCCAGCGGGGCGACCCGCATCGCGGCGCCGTTGCCGTACGAGCCCTGGCCGTCGAAGAGTTCGGCGGCGAGGGCCCCGGCGTCGCCGCCCTCGCGGACCAGTCGGAGCAGCCGGTTGGCGGCCGGGCCGTAGCCGCGGTCGAAGTCGTGGCGGCGGGCGAAGGCGTGGGTGAGGTCGAAGGTGTCGATCGCGCCGCGTTCGCGCTGGGCGGCGTACACCGAGCAGGCCATCTCGGTGTCGTCGGTCCACGGCCAGGGGCCGGGCGGTTCGGTGCGGGAGGCGAAGTGGGCCCGGGCGGTTTCCGGGACGAAGAACTGGGCGCCGAGGGCGTCACCGACGGAGAGGCCGTTGAGCGCGTCCAGCGCGGGGCCGTTGGGTTCGGTCATCATGTGCCTCCAGCACAGCGGATCGACCTCCGATTCGTCAACATCGTTACCGGAACGCCCCTGACGAGGGATGTTTCGCATACCTCCGATCCGGGCGGGCAGCACCGGGGTATGACCCGCGCGCATCCGCTCGACCCCGTCGCCCTGCTCGGCGCCGACCAGCAGCACATCGCCACCCGGGCGCAGCTGCGCCGGCTCGGCGTGCCCTCCGGCACGATCGCCCACCGGCTGCGGCCGGGCGGGCCCTGGCAGCAGGTGCTGCCGCGGGTGATCTGCCTGCAGAACGGGAGGTTGACGAGTCATCAGAAACTCCGGGCGGCCCTGGCGTACGCGAGTCCGAAGGGGCGGCAGGAGCAGCCCGGCGAGGTGCTGCTGACCGGGTTCGCGGTACTGGCGGACGCCGGGCTGCCGAGCGCCGGGCATCCGGCCGACCTGACCGAGGTCGACGTCCTGATCCCCGGCCAACGCCGGGTCAGGGAGCGGGAGTTCGTCCGGATCCACCGGTCGTCCGGGGTGATGCCGGGCGGCTTCGAGCGGGACGACGGGCTGTGGAGCGCCCCGGTCGCGCGGGCGCTGGCGGATCTGGCGCCGAGGGAGACCGGGCAGCGCCGGTTCCGGGCGCTGTGCGCCGAGGCGGTGCAGCGACGGCACTGCGAACTCGGCGAGCTGCTGGACCAGTTGCTCGCCCGGCCGGGGGCGCTGGCGCTGCCGCAGGTGGCCCGGGTGGTGGAGGACCTCACCGCCGGGGTGCGCTCGGTGGTGGAGGGCGAGGCGCGCGAGCTGCTCGCCCACGCGGGGCTGCCGGAGCCGTTGTGGAATCCGGTGCTGTTCCTGGACGGCCGCTTCCTGGCCGTGCCGGACGCCTACTGGCCGCACGCCTGCGTGGCGCTGGAGATCGACTCCCGCGCCTACCACCTGCGCCCGGCCGACCACGAACGCGGGCTGGCCCGCGCCAACCGGCTGGCCGGCGCCGGCCTGCCGGTGGTGCGCACCACCCCGGTCCAGCTCCGCCGCGACCCGGCGCCGGTGCTGCACGAGCTGACCGCCCTGGTCACCACCGGCCCGCACGGCCCGCACGGCCGGGTCAGCTGGCGGCGGGGCCGGTGAACCCGGCGGTGCCTCAGGCGTGTCGGGCGCCGGCCGCCTCGGCGGCGGCGACCAGCCGCTGGAGCTCGGCGAGGTGGGCGGCGAGGGCGGCGCGACCGGCGGCGGTGGCGGCGAGCCAGGTGCGCGGGCGCTTGCCGACGTACCCCTTCTTCACCGTGAGGTAGCCGGCCTCCTCCAGGGCGGTGGCGGCCTTGCTGAGGACGGAGTCGGAGACCTCGCAGTGGTCCCGGACGGCGCCGAACTCGGCCTCGCGGCAGGCGCCGAGGAAGGCGAGCACGGTCAGCCGGGTGGCGTGCTGGAGCAGCGGGTCGAGGGCGGCGGGCATCAGCCGGCCTCCTGGGAGCGCCGGACCCGGCGGTTGAGCCGGTCGGTGCCCACCCAGAAGGTCAGGCCCGCCGCGAGCCCGGCGGCCCCGCCGATCCAGCGCGGGCCGCCGCCGGCCTGCCAGGCGAGCAGCATCCCGGCCGCCGACGCGGCGCAGACCGCGAGGACCGCGAGGGCGACCGGGCCGCCGATGCCGTCCGGGACGCCCCGGCGGACGATGCCGTCGCTGCGCACGGCGACCCGGGCGAGGACGCCGGTCAGGGCGGCGAAGCCGCCCGCGAGCACGGCGATCATCACGAACTGCCCGGTCTCGACGGCCTGGCCGATCCCCAGGCCGTAGGCGGCGAACGCGAAGGCGAAGGCCGGCCCGTACCAGCGGGGCACCTCGCCCGGCCGCCGGGCGGCCGCGCCGGCCCGGTCGGCCAGGCGCAGCGCCTCGGCGGCGGACAGCGGCGGGGTGGGAACGGAGTCACTCATGCTTCCCCCTCGGAAGTGACGGTGGCTCCACTGTGCCATCGTCTTTCCGAGTTGGAAAGTACTTTCCGGGAATCGCCGCTCAGCAGCGCGGGTCGATCTCCTGGAAGGTCGCGTAGTGGTCGGCGGACCAGTACTGCTCGCCCGCGCCGCCGGTGACGACCCGTCGGGTGCCGCGGTCGTTGGAGCCCGGGGTGACCACGGTGAACTCGTGGTAGTAGCCGTTGCCCTTCTTCGGCAGCCGGCTCTCGCGGTTCTCGAAGACGATGCCGTCCCGGTTGTACGGGTAGGGGCCGCCCTTGGCGATCAGGCCGATGGTGTCCTGGGCCTGGCTGGGGAGCTTGGTGCGGCAGACGTCGGCCAGCGCCGGGTCGGCGGGCACCCAGGTGCCGGCCGCGGAGGGGGCGCCGCCGGCCGGCGGGGACGGCTTGGGCGCCGAGGGCTTGGGGGCCGTGGCGCCCGTGGTGGTGGTGGCGCTCGCGGCGGCCTTGGGGTGGCTGCTGCCGCCCTTGCCGGCGAGCAGGTAGCCGACTCCGGCGAGCACGGCCAGGATCAGGACGGCCACGACGACGAGCGGGCTCTTGCTTCTGGTCATGCGGTCCAGCTTGGCAGGCGGCGGCGTCCGGGCGGCCGTGTCACGTACGCCGGTTCTCCTGCGCCGAGCTCCGGTGTACGCCCTCCCGACGGGAGGGTGAGCGGTCAGTCGTACCCGCGCGTGAGTAGGGGATGCCTACCCTCTCAGCGCGAGTCGCTGCCCGCCGTCTCGATGGCGGCGCGGCCTGCCTCCAGGCGCGCCACCGGGATCCGGAAGGGGGAGCAGGAGACGTAGTCCAGCCCCACCTCGTGGAAGAAGTGCACCGACTCCGGGTCGCCGCCGTGCTCGCCGCAGACGCCGAGCTTGAGGTCGGGGCGGGTGGCCCGGCCGGCCTCGACGGCGTGCTTGACCAGCGAGCCGACGCCGTCCCGGTCGATGGTCTCGAACGGGGAGACCCCGAAGATGCCCTTCTCCAGGTAGGCGGTGAAGAAGGAGGCCTCCACGTCGTCCCGGGAGAAGCCCCAGACCGTCTGGGTGAGGTCGTTGGTGCCGAAGGAGAAGAACTCGGCGGCCTCGGCGATCTGACCGGCGGTCACCGCGGCGCGCGGCAGCTCGATCATGGTGCCGAGCTTGATGTCCAGCGGGACGCCGGTGGACTGGACGACCTCGGCGAGCACCCGCTCGCACTCGTCGCGGACCAGCTCCAGCTCCTGGACGGTGCCGACCAGCGGGATCATCACCTCGGGGCGCGGGTCCCCACCGGCCAGCCTGCGCTCGGCGGCGGCCTCGGCGATGGCCCGGACCTGCATGCCGAACAGGCCGGGGATGACCAGGCCGAGGCGGACGCCGCGCAGGCCGAGCATCGGGTTCTGCTCGTGCAGCTTGTGCACCGCCTGGAGCAGGCGCAGGTCGTTCTCGTTCGGGTCCTTGCGGGCCTCGGCGAGGGCGACGCGCACCGACAGCTCGGTGATGTCCGGCAGGAACTCGTGCAGCGGCGGGTCGAGCAGGCGCACGGTGACGGGCAGCCCGTCCATCGCCTGGAAGAGCTCCAGGAAGTCGCCCTTCTGCAGCGGCAGCAGGGTGGAGAGGGCGAGCTCGCGGTCCTTGTCGTTGTCCGCGAGGATCAGGTGCTCGACCTCCTTGCGGCGCTCCTCACCGAGGAACATGTGCTCGGTGCGGCACAGGCCGATGCCCTGGGCGCCGTAGCGGCGGGCGCGCCCGCCGTCCTCGGCGTTGTCGGCGTTGGCCCGCACGGCGAGCCGGCGGCGGCCGTCGGCGTGCGACATCAGCCGGTGGACGGCCTGGACCAGTCCGCCCTGGACGTCGGCGCCGGCGTGCAGGGTGCCCTCGAAGTACTCGACCACCGGGGACGGCAGGACGGGTACCTCGCCGAGGTAGACCTTGCCGCTGGCGCCGTCGATCGAGACCACGTCGCCCTCGTGCACCACCAGGCCGTCGGCGGTGGTGAACTTGCGGGCCTTGGTGTCGACCTCCAGCTCCTCGGCGCCGCAGACGCAGGTCTTGCCCATGCCGCGGGCGACGACGGCGGCGTGCGAGGTCTTGCCGCCGCGCGAGGTGAGGATGCCCTCGGCGGCGATCATGCCGTCCAGGTCGTCCGGGTTGGTCTCGCGGCGGACCAGGATGACCTTCTCGCCGGAGCGGGACCACTTGACGGCGGTGTACGAGTCGAAGACGACCTTGCCGATCGCGGCGCCGGGCGAGGCCGCCAGGCCCCAGCCGATCTGCTTGGACTCACCGGTCGGGGCGAAGCGCGGGAACATCAGCTGGGCCAGCTGGCCGCCGGTGACCCGCATCAGGGCCTCGTCCAGGTCGATCAGGCCCTGGTCGACCAGCTGGACGGCGATCCGGAAGGCGGCCGCGGCGGTGCGCTTGCCGACCCGGGTCTGGAGCATCCAGAGCTTGCCGCGCTCGATGGTGAACTCGATGTCGCAGAGGTCGCGGTAGTGGTTCTCGAGCTTTTGCATGATCGCCATCAGCTCGTCGTACGACTTCTTGTCGAGCTTCTCCAGCTCGGACAGCTGCAGCGTGTTGCGGATGCCGGCGACGACGTCCTCGCCCTGGGCGTTGGACAGGTAGTCGCCGTAGACGCCCTGGGCGCCGGTGGAGGGGTCGCGGGTGAAGGCGACGCCGGTGCCGGAGTCCTCGCCGAGGTTGCCGAAGACCATGCTGCAGACGTTGACCGCGGTGCCCAGGTCGTTCGGGATGCGCTCCTGGCGGCGGTACAGCCGGGCGCGGTCGCCGTTCCAGGAGTGGAAGACGGCGTGGACGGCGAGGTCCATCTGCTCGCGCGGGTCCTGCGGGAAAGCCCGGCCGGTCTCGCGCTCGACGATGCCCTTGAACACCTCGACCAGTTCCCGGAGGTCGGAAGCGTCCAGGTCCAGGTCGTTGACGGTGCCCTTGGCGTGCTTGGCCTCGTCCAGGGCCTCCTCGAACAGCTCGCCCTCGACGCCCAGCACGGTCTTGCCGAACATCTGGACCAGGCGGCGGTAGGAGTCCCAGGCGAAGCGCTCGTTGCCGGACTGGGCGACCAGGCCGACCACCGAGGCGTCGGAGAGGCCGATGTTCAGGACCGTGTCCATCATGCCGGGCATGGAGAACTTGGCACCGGAACGGACGGAGACCAGCAGCGGGTTGTCGGCCTGGCCGAGCTTCTTGCCCATCTCCTGTTCGAGGGCGTCCAGGTGGGCGCTGATCTCCTCGTGCAGGGAGGACGGCTCGCTACCGGTCTCCAGGAAGACCTTGCAGGCCTCGGTGGTGATGGTGAACCCCGGAGGGACGGGGAGCCCCAGATTGGTCATCTCGGCCAGGTTCGCGCCCTTGCCGCCAAGAAGATCCTTGAGGTCCTTGTTTCCTTCGGTGAAGGAGTAAACAAACTTCTGCTGGGACGGCACGGGTCGGTCTCCTCGTACGCGGTTGCCCTGACGCCGGAGAACATACCCATTTCGAAGGCACTTCTCTGCCCTGAATAGGCCACACGAGGCCGGTACCGAGTGGTAACCCGCTAGATCGAATGCACATAAAGGCGTTCACCTCTGTTGGTGAAATCGTCCCCCTGACGCGAGCCAGCGTTCAAGTCTTGAAGGCTCGGAAACGGGAAGATCGCCCGATTCGGACGCTGGGTAGCGACCGCGGGTCGGTCGCGTTGCCCCGGCTTGATTTCCTGCACCCGGATCGGCCGATCGGCGTCGAACCGGCTTCGGGAAGCGTTCCACGCTCGACCTGTCCATTCCGTCCACTGACCGACCGTCACCCGCTCCGGCGTGTGGCAAGCGTCACCAGCCCGTCTCACGGCTCGAACGTAGGACGCCTGCGCCAATCGTCGCACTGCGTCCAGGAACGTGCTCGTTCCGTGACATCAGCACGCCGAAAAGGAGCCCTCCTGTCCAGAATGGACAAGAGGGCTGGGACCGGGTGGCCAGCGGCCCCGAGGGGTCGAATTCGACGGATCGGCTAGATCATCCGCCGGAGGTGTCCGATTCGGCGTCCTCGCCCGGTCGGGCGCAGTCGTACGGATCGTCCAACCAGCCCTCCGGCAGGACCACCCGGCCGTTGCCGCTGGTGCGCCCGCGCGGGCCGTCCGCGCCGATCGGCCAGGTCTGGGTCTGCTCCACCTGGGCGAGGGTCCCGGCCAGTTCGGCCAGCGAGGAGGAGTTCGCCAGCCGCACCCGCAGCTCGGAGCCGACCGAGAAGCCCTTGGTGTACCAGGCGACGTGCTTGCGGAAGTCGACCACACCGCGCGCCTCGTCCCCCAGCCACTCACCGAGCAGCTGGGCGTGGCGCACCATCGCCCGGGCCACGTAGCCGAAGTCGGGGCGGGCGTGGTCGACGTCGCCCTCGAAGATCGAGACCAGGTCCTTGAACAGCCACGGGCGGCCCAGGCAGCCGCGGCCCACCACCACGCCGTCGCAGCCGGTCTCCCGCATCATCCGCAGCGCGTCCTCGGCGGACCAGATGTCCCCGTTGCCCAGCACCGGGACGTGCGCCGGGACGGACTCGCGCAGCCGGGCGATCGCCGACCAGTCGGCCGTCCCGCCGTAGTGCTGGGCGGCGGTGCGCCCGTGCAGGGCGATCGCGGCCACGCCCTCCTCGGCACCGATCCGGCCGGCGTCCAGGAAGGTCAGGTGGTCGTCGTCGATGCCCTTGCGCATCTTCATGGTCACCGGCAGGTCCCCGGCGTTGGCGACGGCCTCGCGCAGGATCTCGCGCAGCAGGTTGCGCTTGTACGGCAGCGCCGAGCCGCCGCCCTTGCGGGTCACCTTGGGGACGGGGCAGCCGAAGTTGAGGTCGATGTGGTCGGCCAGGCCCTCGTCCGAGATCATCCGGGCCGCCTTGCCGACGGTCACCGGGTCCACCCCGTACAGCTGGATCGAACGCGGCTTCTCGCTCGGGTCGAACTTGATCAGCTGCATGGTCTTGGCGTTGCGCTCGACCAGCGCCCGGGTGGTGATCATCTCCGACACGTACAGGCCCTTGCCGCCGCTCTGCTCGCGGCACAGGGTGCGGAACGGCGCGTTGGTGATGCCGGCCATCGGCGCCAGCACGACGGGCGGCCACACCCGGATCGGGCCGATGTCCAGCGGCGCGAACCCGGTCGCGGTCGCGGTCGCCGACTCGGGCGCGGTGGGTGCGGGCGTGACTGTCATGCGCGGCTGACCTCTGGGCGAAGGGGACGGGACTCTCCATTGTCCCCCACCCGGGTGAGCCGCCCCGCCTACTCCGGATCCTGGCGGTACCCGATGTCCAGGGAGCCCGAGCCGACGTCGGCCTCCAGGCTCCTGCCGCTGGCGGCGTCGCCCAGGGCCGGATCGATGGAGCTGCTGCCCGAACCCGTCCCGCCGTTGATCCGGTAGCGGCTGTCCTTCGGCACCCGCACGGTCACCGAGCCGGAGCCGGTGCTCACCTTGACGTCCTGCGGCGCCGACCGGAAGGTCAGGTCCACCGACCCGGAGGTGCTGGACACCTCCGCCTGCGCCGAGGAGAGGTCCCTGCCCTGGGTCATCCCGGAGGTGGTGCGGGCGCGGACCGGGCCGGACAGCCCGTGCAGGAGGATCGAGCCGGAGGTCCCGTCCAGCCGGACGGCGCCGCTGAGGTCCGACACCTCGACCGCCCCCGAGGTCACCGTGCCGGCGACCTCCGTCCCCGCGGGCACCTCCAGCTCGATCGAGGCGCCGCAGTTGTAGAAGGGCAGCGAACGCCGGCACTCCACGCCGACGGTCATCGTGTCGCCGACCACATCGGCGCGCACCCGGGGCTCGGAGACCGTCCAGTCGAGGTTCTTGCTCACCACCACCCGGCCCTCCACCCCCGGCTTGATCCGCACGGAGGCGCTGCTCGTGGCCAGCTGCAGCTTGTGGACGGCGGTGACGAAGGTCTGCTGCTCGGTCCGCGACTGCCGGGCCACCAGGGCCAGGGTCTGCGCCCCGCCCATGACCACCACGAACACCACGGTGAGCACGCCGGTGATCCGCCACGCCTTGGTGGACCGCGCGCTCACGTGATCTCCAGGAAGCGCAGCACCGCCATCACCCGGCGGTGGCTGTCGTCGGCCGGCGGGAGGTCCAGCTTGGTGAAGATCGAGTTGATGTGCTTGGCCACCGCGCTGTCGCTGACCACCAGGGCGCCCGCGATCGCCGCGTTGGAACGGCCCTCCGCCATCAGCGAGAGCACGTCCCGCTCGCGCGGGGTCAGCTTCTCCAACGGGTCCCGGTGGCGGCGCACCAGCAGCTGGGCCACCACCTCCGGGTCCAGCGCGGTGCCGCCCTCGGCGACCCGCTGGAGCGCGTCCACGAAGTCGTCCACATTGGCCACCCGCTGCTTGAGCAGGTAGCCGACGCCGCTGGTGTTGGTCGACAGCAGATCCGCGGCGTACCGCTCCTCCACGAACTGGGAGAGCAGCAGCACGGCGGTGTCCGGCCACTGCTGCCGGATCACCATCGCCGCCTTGACGCCCTCGTCGTGGAAGCCCGGGGGCATCCGGACGTCCGAGACCACCACGCCCGGGCGGTGCTCCTCGACGGCGGCCAGCAGTTCGACGGCGTCCCCGACGGCGGCCACCACCTCGAAACCCACCGCCTCCAGGACCTTGACCAGGCCGACCCTCAGCAGGACCGAGTCCTCGGCGATCACAGCACGCACGGCAACTCCACGGTGATGGTGGTGGGGCCCCCGAGGGGGCTGAGAACGGACAGCGTCCCGTCGACCGAGGCGGCGCGCTGGCGCAGACCGGTGAGCCCGGTGCCGCGCGAGGCGTCCGCGCCGCCCACGCCGTCGTCGCTGACGACCAGGCGCAGCCGGCCGCCGATCGTCCGCACCGAGACGTCGGCCCGCTCGGCCCGGGCGTGCTTGGCCACGTTGGTGAGCGCCTCGGAGACGGTGAAGTAGGCGACCGCCTCGACGGTCGGGGCGATCCGCTCGGACAGCTCGACGTCCAGCCGCACCGGCAACGGGGCCCGGGCGGCGACGCCGGACAGCGCCGCGTCCAGCCCGCGGTCCTCCAGGACCGCCGGGTGCAGGCCGCGGACCAGGTCGCGCAGCTCGTCGATGGCCGCCTGCGCCTCCTCGTGCGCCGCGACGATCACCTGCATGGCGTCGGGCGGGCAGTCCTTGAGGGTGCGCCGGGCCAGGCCCAGGTTCATCGCGAGGGAGGTGAGGCGCTGCTGGGCGCCGTCGTGCAGGTCCCGCTCGATCCGGCGGCGCTCGGCGTCCACCGCGTCCACCAGGCCGGCCCGGGACTCGGCGATCTCCTCGACCCGCTGCTCCAGCTGCTCCGCCCGGTTCGGGCCGAGCAGCCGCTGCGCCGCCCGGACCTCCAGCCGGGCGGCCAGCGCCGTCGCCCAGGGCGCCGCCGCCAGCAGCAGCACCCCGAACACCGTGAGCGCCGCGTCCAGACCGGCCAGCTCACCGCGCAGCCCCGCCTCGGGCGGCAGCAGCCACACCCAGGCGTACAGGGTGGTCAGCACCAGGGCGATGCCCCAGAGGTAGACGGCGGCCAGCGCGCAGAGCGCCAGCACCGGGCCGATCAGCAGGTGGTAGCCGACCTGGCGCCAGGTGAGGCCGATCCGCAGCCGGGCCAGCCGCCGGCCCGCGGGCGCGCCGGGCGGCGGCACCTCCACGCCGCGGAGGGCGCGCAGCCGTCCGCGCTGGAGGGCGGTGAGCCAGCGCGAGCAGACCAGCACGGCCCCGAGGACCGGGAAGAGCAGGCTGGACTCGGTCAGCGCCAGCCAGACCGGCACGGCCACGGGTATTCCGGCGGCGATGAAGCGGGCGTCCCGCCAGGTCCCGGCCGACCACGGTGGTCGCCGAAGGCTCCTGACGAGCGCTCGGCGCAACGTGGTGGAGGGCATGCCGGACAGCGTAGGGCCCGGTGATCAACGGCCGCCATGAAGGGGGGTCCCCGCCGGGGGTGTAGCTAGATACACCCCCGATTCGGTGTGGGGCACCACCGACAGGCCCCCCCTCGCGACGAGAGGCTTGGGGACATGACGAGCACCGCATCGCACTCCGCCACCCCGCCGCACGGGCGGCCCGTCCCCGGGAACCACGGGGGTGTTCCCGGGGGCGCGCTCCGCCCGGCGCCGGGGCCGGAGGGGACGCTGCCCGCCGGGGCCGGGCCCTGGTCGGTCCGCAGCGTCGGGTCCGGCCGCGGCCGGGCCGCGTTGGAGCTGTACCAGCACGGCGAGCTGGCCGACGTCCTGGTCGCCGCCCGGCTCGCCCCGCGGCTCGTCCGCGGCGCGCGGCGCAGCCCGTCCGCCGGTCGGGGCTCGCACGTGCTCGCCTGGGGGCGGCTGCCCGCCGACGGCCGGGTGCCCTCGGTGGTGTTCACCGGCGGGCGGCGGCTGTTCGGCACCGTCCGGGCGGCGGCGGGCGAAGTGGTCACGGTGGCCGGGCAGTTCTGGCTCGCCCTGGCCGAGGGCCCGTTCGATGCGGTGCTCGTCGGGCACCCGGCGGGCGGGCCCGTCGAGCGGCTCCCCCTGCAGCGCGTGCGGAGCGAGGTCGGCGCATGAGTATCGCCCTCGTCCCCCCGGGCACTCCGGCGTACGTGCTGCCGGAGCGGTTCCAGCGGCTGCCGCGACTGGCCGCCTTCGGGCTGCTGCCCTGGCTGATGGTCCTGGCCGTCAACCACGAGACCCCGTGGGTGGTGCTGGACCTCGCGGAGTTCGCCGCGCTGCTCTCGCTGGACGCGCTGCTGCGCCGGCGCAGCCCCGCCGCCCTGTGGGCGGGCGCGGTGGTGGCGCTGCTGCTCGCCGGGGACGCCTTGGCCGACATCGCCTGCGCCGGGCCGGGGCACGCGGTGCTCGCCGCGCTGGTGATGGCCTGCTGCGTCGAACTGCCGCTGGCGGCGGTGTGCCTGCTGCTCGGGCGCGAGGCGATACCCGGGGCGGCCGGGCGCGGGATCGTACGTGGCGCGGCGGTACGCGGCTAGGGCCTGTCCGGCGGATCTTGCCAGGCGCGCGACGCCGGGCATCCCGCCTGGACGCACGCCCGAATCGCCCAAGTACGTCCAGTACGA
>NZ_JBHZCY010000114.1:0-30732 GCF_042786665.1 Kitasatospora sp. NPDC059146
CCCTTCCCCGGCCGCCGCGCACGGCGTGCCCGGGAACGCCGCGGCCCCCGGCTGCTCGTCGAACAGGACGAGCGGCCGGGGGCCGCGGGGAGTGGCGCCGCCCGGGGCGGCGGTCCTCCTAGTACCAGCTGTGGGCCTGCCAGAACGACCAGGCACCGCAGGGGCTGCCGTAGCGGCTGTTCATGTAGCTGAGGCCCCACTTGATCTGGGTGGCCGGGTTGGTGCGCCAGTCGGCACCGGCCGAGGCCATCTTGGAGCCGGGCAGCGCCTGGACCAGACCGTAGGCGCCGGAGCTGCTGTTGGTCGCGGTGTAGTCCCAGCCGCTCTCGCGCTTCACGATCTGGCTGAAGCACTGGAACTGGGCGTCGTTGCCGACGATCTGCCGGGCCGTGTCCTGGACGGAACCGGGGCTGACCGAGACGGGGGGCGCGCTGTTGTCCACCGCGGACATCGCCGACCGCGCCTTGGAGCGGTTGGCGGCGGCGTCGGCGGCGGCACGCTGGTCGGCGGCGGCCTTGGCGGCCTTGTCCGCGTCGGCCTTGGCCTGGGCGTCGGCCTTCGCCTGGGCGTCCGCGGCGGCCTTCTGGCGCGCGGCCTCCTCGGCGGCCTTCTGCTCGGCGGCAGCCTTGGCGGCGGCGTCGGCGGAGGCCTGCTGGGCGGTCGCCTGCTGGCCGATGTTGTCACTTGCGGCCTGTGCCTGGGAGCCAGAGGGGACTTCGGCGAGCAGGGTCGCGCCGGCGACGTCGACCGTCTGCGCAGCCTTGACCTCGCTGCCCGAGGCCATACCCACGACGGCACCGACAGCGGTGACCGCGGTGGCAGAGGCCACAGCAACTCCCCGGACCGAGATCCGAGTCACATGGATTCCTTCCAGCATCGCCCACGCGTGACCGTGCGGACGCAACATGCCCCTTGGCACGGACCTCCGCAGGTGCTCTGGTCACGGGAGGTACTGGCCCGGCGTCCGGTCGGAATGAGGCGACCGGGCGTTGGAATCGGGCGGCGTACGGCTCAACGGTCTTCAATTGTGTGTCCACCGACCGGAGTTGGCGGACCTTCCCGGGCCGAGCCTCCAACGAGCGGAAGCCCTGCCGCGCCGTACGCGGGGCCTGACAGAACCCACACCATGCCGCACCGGGCACTGTCGACGCAATTCCCGCCTGCGTGGCGCATGTCACATTCACCGTAGGGAAGTTCTTCGGACAGAAAGCACTCGATGTGATGAAAGGGGCGGGGCCCGCTCCGTCAGGAGCGGACCCCGCGCCACAAGTTGAACCTATTGTCCGACTATGTCCCGCTCAGGGGTGGTTCACGGGTTGATGTCCTCCAGCATCTCCGTGACCAGTGCCGCGATCGGCGACCGCTCCGAGCGGGTGAGCGTGATGTGCGCGAAGAGCGGATGCCCCTTCAACTTCTCCACCACCGCGACCACGCCGTCGTACCGGCCGACCCGGAGGTTGTCCCGCTGCGCCACGTCGTGGGTGAGCACCACCCGCGAACCCTGGCCGATCCGGGACAGCACCGTCAGCAGGACGTTCCGCTCCAGCGACTGGGCCTCGTCCACGATCACGAAGGCGTCGTGCAGCGAACGCCCCCGGATGTGGGTCAGCGGCAGCACCTCCAGCATCCCGCGGCCGATGACCTCCTCGATCACGTCGGGGGTGGTGACCGCCGAGAGGGTGTCGAAGACCGCCTGGGCCCAGGGGCCCATCTTCTCCGCCTCGCTGCCGGGCAGGTAGCCGAGCTCCTGGCCGCCGACCGCGTACAACGGCCGGAAGACCATCACCTTGCGGTGCTGCCTCCGCTCCAGCACCGCCTCCAGCCCGGCGCACAGCGCCAGCGCCGACTTGCCCGTCCCGGCCCGGCCGCCCATCGACACGATGCCGATGTCCGGATCGAGCAGCAGGTCCAGCGCCACCCGCTGTTCGGCGCTGCGCCCGCGCAGCCCGAACGCCTCGCGCTCGCCGCGCACCAGCCGGACCCGCCCGTCCCCGGTGACCCGGCCGAGTGCCCGGCCGCGCTCCGAGGTGAGCACCAGCCCGGTGTGCACCGGGAGCTCCTCGACCCCGTCGATGTCCACCGCGGCGTCGTGGCCGGCCGCGAACAGCGCGTCGACCTGCTCGGCCCCGACGTGCAGCTCGGACATGCCCGTCCAGCCGGAGGTGATCGCGAGCTCGGCCCGGTACTCCTCGGCGAGCAGGCCCACCGAGCTGGCCTTGATCCGCAGCGGGAGGTCCTTGGAGACGACGGTGACGTCGTAGCCCTCGGCCTGGAGGTTGCGGGCGACCGCCAGGATCCGGGTGTCCGCCTCGCCCCCGCCGGCCCGGTAGCCGGCCGGCAGTATCGAGACGTCCGAGTGGTTGAGCTCGACCCGGATCGTCCCGCCCAGTTCGCCCACCGGGATCGGCTCGTCGAGCCGGCCGTGGCGGATGCGGTAGTCGTCGAGCAGGCGCAGCGCCTGGCGGGCGAAGTAGCCCAGCTCGGGGTGGTGGCGCTTGGCCTCCAGCTCGGTGACGACCACCACCGGGAGGACGACCTCGTGCTCCTCGAAGCGGGTCATGGCGAGCGGGTCCGCCAGGAGCACGCTGGTGTCGAGAACGTACGTGCGCCGGTCTGGTGTCCGGCGGCTCTTCGAACTGACCACTAGGCCTCCAGAGCGGATGACCCTGCGTCATCCGCGGCAAGCCGGCCCCCGCTGCCCCGGTGGCCTCGGGACCGGACTGACTGGAGTATTCCCAGGCGGGGGGCGGTGCATTCGCGCCCCCGGCGAACTGACGGATCATTGCCGGTGAACGTTTGGCCTCGCGCGCGGCCCGGGTAGGCCAGGCCTACGGCGGTCATTTCGCCCGGAGGCGCGGCCGAGGGGCCCTGATCAGAGGCCGAGCCGCCGGTTCCGCTGCTCGAAGGCGCGCAGCGCGCGCAGGAAGTCGACCTTGCGGAAGGCCGGCCAGTACGCCTCGCAGAAGTAGAACTCGCTGTGGGCGCTCTGCCAGAGCAGGAATCCGGACAGCCGCTGCTCGCCCGAGGTGCGGATGATCAGGTCCGGGTCGGGCTGGTTGGCGGTGTAGAGGTGCTCGGAGATGTGCTCGACGGTCAGGATCTCGGCGAGTTCCTCGATCGGGGTGCCGCGCCCGGCGTGCTCCTGGAGCAGCGAGCGGACGGCGTCGGCGATCTCGTGCCGGCCGCCGTAGCCGACCGCGACGTTGACGGTGATGCCGTCGATCCCGGCGGTCTCCTCGGCGGCGCGCTTGAGCACGTCGGCGGTGTGCTGGGGGAGCAGGTCCAGCGCGCCGACCGGGTTGACCCGCCAGCGGCGGGCGGCGGCCAGGCCGGTGACGGCGTCCTCGATGATGCCGAGCAGCGGGACCAGCTCGTCGGCGGGGCGGTCCAGGTTGTCGGTGGAGAGCATCCACAGGGTGACGACCTTGACGTGGGTCTCGTCGCACCAGCCGAGGAACTCACTGATCTTGTCGGCGCCGCGCTGGTGGCCGTACGCGGTGGAGCCGCCGGCGGCCTTGGCCCAGCGGCGGTTGCCGTCCAGGATCACGCCGATGTGGTGCGGGGTGCGCGCGAGGTGGACCTCGACCCGTCGGCCGTAGAGCCCGTACATCCCGCCCAGCAGGGTGCGCAGCCCCGGCGTCCGTTCGGCGACATCGCGCAGACCCATGGTTTCCCGGCCCCTCCGTACTCGTTCAGGCAGGTGCGTCACCGCCCCGGCGCAGCCTACTCCCGCGCGCAGGCACGCGGTAAAGCCGCAGGTAGCGGTCTGGTCACGGTCCTGTACGAAGTCTGTCGCGACGGGTGTGTCAGGGCCTGCGGGGCGGTGTGCCCGGGGTGGACACGGAACGGTCTCCGATTCCTTAAGGGAGCCGTAAGCCGGTTGTCACGTCCTTGACGACCGGCAATGGTCTAGTCCAGCTTTTGACCCGAGGCGGAACGAAACAATCCCGCCCCCGGAGTCACCCGCGGACCTCCCCTCCCCCACACGCGGCCGCCGCGCCCCCCACCGCGGCGGCCGCTCCTCCCCCAGGAGCGTCACCCCATGGCCCGTACCCCGCAGCAGCCCGCGCACCGGCGCCGGCGCAGCCCCCTGCCGGCCCTCGCGGCCGGCGCCACCGCCCTCGCCCTGGCCGGCGGCGGCCTCGCCCTCTTCGCCGGCGGCGCCAGCGCGGCGGACGGCAACCTGGTCACCAACGGCGGCTTCGAGAGCGGACTGTCCGGCTGGTCCTGCACCGGCGGCGCGGCCGCGGTGTCCGCGCCGGTCCACTCCGGTACCGGTGCGCTGCAGGCCGCCCCGGGCGCGGGCGACACCGCGGAGTGCACCCAGACCATCAGCGTGCTGCCCAACACCAGCTACACCCTGAGCGCCTGGGTGCAGGGCCCGTACGTCTACCTCGGTGCGCGCGGCACCGGCGGGACGGACCCGTCCACCTGGTCGAACCAGACCAGCTGGAACCAGCTGACCAGCACCTTCACCACCGGGGCGAACGCCACCAGCGTCACCGTCTACCTGCACGGCTGGTACGGGCAGAGCGCCTACCTCGCCGACGACGTCGCGCTGGTCGGCCCGGGCGGCACCTCCACGCCGTCCCCGACGGCCACCCCGACGCCGACCCCGACGCCGACGGCCACCGCCACCCCGACCGCCACGGCGACCCCGACCCCGACCGCGACGCCGACCCAGACCCCCACCACGACGCCCACCCCCACGGCCACGCCGACCCCGACCCCGACCCCGACCCCGACCGGCACCACCCCGCCGGCCACCGGCCTGCCGGCCCACGCGGTCACCGGCTACTGGCAGAACTTCGACAACGGCTCGACCCCGCAGCGCCTGGGCGACGTGCAGAGCGCGTACGACATCATCGCGGTCTCCTTCGCCGACGCCGTGCCGACCCGGACCGGCGCGATCAGCTTCACCCTGGACCCGGCCCTGTCCAAGGCGCTCGGCGGCTACACCGACGCCCAGTTCCGCGCCGACATCAAGGCCAAGCAGGCGGCCGGCAAGAAGGTCGTCCTCTCCATCGGCGGCCAGAACGGCGCGATCACCGTCGGCGACGCCACCGCCGGGGCGAACTTCGCCGACAGCGCCTACGCGATCATCAAGGACTACGGCTTCGACGGCGTCGACGTCGACCTGGAGAACGGCGTCCAGGCCGGCCCGCTCGGCGCCGCGCTGCACTCCCTGCAGGCCAAGGTCGGCCCCGGCTTCGTGCTGACCATGGCCCCCGAGACCATCGGGATGTACAGCACCGCCGGCGCCTACTTCCAGCTGGCGCTGGCCACCAAGGACATCCTGACCGTCGTCAACACCCAGTTCTACAACTCGGGCGGCATGAACGGCTGCGACGGCAAGGTCTACAACCAGGGCACGATCGACTTCATCACCTCGCAGGTCTGCACCCACATCCAGGGCGGCCTGCGGCCCGACCAGGTCGGCATCGGCGTCCCGGCCTCCGGCAAGGCGGCCGGCGGCGGCTACGTCGACCCGTCGGTGGTGAACAACGCGCTCAACTGCCTGGCCACCGGCAACAACTGCGGCAGCTTCGTGCCGCCGGCCAAGTGGCCCACCATCCGGGGCGCGATGACCTGGTCCACCAACTGGGACGCCAACAACGGCAACGCCTTCTCCAACACGGTCGGCCCGTTCGTCCACAAGATGCCCTGAGGCACTCGGCCCGACTCCCCACGGCGCGCCACTCCTTGAGGGTGGGGCCGGCGCGCCGACGGCGGGGCCCGTCGTACCGGTCCGGTACGGCGGGCCCTTCCGCTACCGCGCGAGCACCGCGGTGAGCGCGCCCAGCAGCAGGAAGGGGCCGACCGGGACCTCCAGCCCGCGCCACGGGCGACGGCGGACCAGCAGGGCGGCGACCCGCAGGGTGCCCCACAGGCCGGCGAGCACCACCGCGGCGGCCAGCCCGCCGATCGCGACCCACCAGCCGTACCAGCCCAGCAGCCCGCCCAGGGCGAGCCCGAGCGGCGAGTCACCGGGGCCCAACGCGCCGATCTGGACGGCCACTTCGAGCAGCGCGCCGACCGCCAGCGCGACCAGCAGGCAGCGCAGCAGCACCCCCGGGCGCCCCTCGGCCAGGGCCGCCACCGCCAGCAGCACGGCCACCCCGGCCAGCAGCGGCCCGGTCAGCCGGTACGGCAGCCGGCGCACCCGGGCGTCGGTGAAGCCGAGCGCCACCCCGAGCGCGCCCGCCCAGGCGAGCGCCGCCGCCTGCGGGCCGTCCGCCGCGCAGGCGACCGCGACCGCGACCGCCGCGGCGACCGCCTCCACCGCCCCCGGGCCGGCCCCCAGCCGCTCCCGGCAGCCCGGGCAGCGACCGGTCGGCGGCAGCAGCCGCCCCACCGGGCGCCCGCACAACGGGCAGGCCTCGCACCAGGGTTCACCCTCGGGCACGGCGAACCGGGCGACCAGCGCGCGCAGCGCGGGAGCCACCAGGAGAGCGGCCAGCACCGCTCCGGCCACGACCGTCACCACCGGCACTCCCCGCTTCCCCGTCGACTTCTCCCGGTCGGCCCCTCCCCGACGGCTTCTCCCCGCCGGCCGACCGACCGGCCCCATCTTCCCGCCCGGGACAGACGGCCGGTGTGCCGTCCGTCTCGTTCCGGCGAAGAATCCACCGCAGAGATCGACGGCGTTCCTCGCATACACGAGCATTACGGACATTCGGGCAGCGGTTTGGAAGGCCGTTCGACACCCCCGCCTGGCGATCCAAGGAAGCCCTTCCGAGCCCGGCGAGCCGTCTCCCCGGACACCCGGCGCCGGGCCCCGGCGTGCCCCTAAAGTAGGCAGGCATGCAGGTCATCCAGTCCAGCAAGCTCGCCAACGTCTGCTACGACATCCGCGGCCCGGTGCTCGACGAGGCGATGCGGCTGGAGGAACAGGGCCACCGCATCCTCAAGCTCAACACCGGCAACCCGGCCACCTTCGGTTTCGAGGCGCCCCCGGAGATCCTCCAGGACATCCTGCGCAACCTCGCGAACGCGCACGGGTACGGCGACTCCAAGGGCCTGCTCTCGGCCCGCCGCGCCGTGGTGATGCACTACGAGGACCGCGGCCTGCACGGCCTCTCGGTCGACGACGTCTTCCTCGGCAACGGCGTCTCCGAGCTGATCCAGCTCGCCATGACCGCGCTGCTGGACGACGGCGACGAGGTGCTCGTCCCCGCGCCGGACTACCCGCTGTGGACGGCCTCGGTCTCGCTGGCCGGCGGCACCGCGGTGCACTACCGCTGCGACGAGCAGTCCGAGTGGTACCCGGACCTCGCCGACATCGAGGCCAAGGTCACCGACCGGACCAGGGCCATCGTGGTGATCAACCCGAACAACCCGACCGGCGCGGTCTACCCGCGCGAGGTGCTGGAGGGCATCGCCGAGATCGCCCGCCGGCACCAGCTGGTGGTCTACGCGGACGAGATCTACGACAAGATCCTCTACGACGACGCCGAGCACGTCCCGCTGGCCACCCTGGCCCCGGACCTCTTCTGCGTCACCTTCAACGGACTGTCCAAGGCCTACCGGGTCGCGGGCTTCCGCTCCGGCTGGATGGTGCTCTCCGGCGACCGGCAGCGCGCCCGCAGCTACATCGAGGGCCTGACCGTGCTCGCCTCGATGCGGCTGTGCGCCAACATGCCGGCCCAGCACGCGGTGGCCGCCGCGCTCGGCGGACGGCAGTCGATCAAGGACCTGCTGCTGCCCGGCGGCCGGCTGCTCGCCTCCCGCGACGCCGCGTACGAGCTGCTCAACCAGATCCCGGGCGTGAGCTGCGTCAAGCCGAAGGGCGCGCTGTACGCCTTCCCCCGGCTGGACCCGAAGGTCTACAAGATCAAGGACGACGCCCAGATGGTGCTCGACCTGCTGCGCTCCCAGCGGATCCTGCTGGTCCAGGGCACCGGCTTCAACTGGCCCGAGCCGGACCACTTCCGGCTGGTCACGCTGCCGCGGCCGGAGGAGATCACCGACGCGGTGACCAGGATCGGCGACTTCCTCAGCGGCTACACCCAGCCCTGACCCGCCGTGACCCGCCCTACCGGCGGGGAAACGCGCGTGGGGAGCACGCGCGGGAAAACACTACGGCCGGAGTCCCGGGCCCGGGTGGTCTCCTTGGTCGGGGAAAGACCACCCGGCGGAACTCCGGCCGTCCTGCCACTCGGTCGGCGCGCGGTTCGTGCCGCGCGCCGACCTCTCGCTCGGCTGAGGCTCAGGCTCAGCCGAGGCGCGCGACCAGGCTCCGGTACTCGTCCCACAGCTCCTTCGGGGTGTGGTCGCCGAACAGCTCCAGGTGGGCCGGCACCAGCGCGGCCTCCTGGCGCCAGATGTCGGCGTCCACGGTGAAGAGCAGGTCGAGGTCCTCCTCGGACAGCTTGAGGTCGCCCAGGTCGAAGCCCTCGACCTTCGGCAGCACGCCGATCGGGGTCTCGACGCCGTCGGCGGTGCCCTCCAGGCGCTCGACGATCCACTTGAGCACGCGGCTGTTCTCGCCGTAGCCGGGCCAGACGAACTTGCCCTCGGTGTTCTTGCGGAACCAGTTGACGTAGTAGATCTTCGGCAGCTTGGCGGCGTCCGCCTGGGCGCCGACCTCCAGCCAGTGGGCGAAGTAGTCGCCCATGTTGTAGCCGCAGAACGGCAGCATCGCGAACGGGTCGCGGCGCAGCTCGCCGACGGTGCCCTCGGCGGCGGCGGTCTTCTCGGAGGCGATGTTGGCGCCCAGGAAGACGCCGTGCTGCCAGTCGAAGGACTCGGTGACCAGCGGGACGGCGGTGGCCCGGCGGCCGCCGAACAGGATCGCCGAGATCGGCACGCCCGCCTGGTCCTCCCACTCGGGGGCGATGGTCGGGCACTGCGCGGCCGGGACGGCGAAGCGGGCGTTCGGGTGGGCGGCGGGGGTGCCGGACTCGGGGGTCCAGTCGTTGCCGCGCCAGTCGGTGAGGTGTGCCGGGGGCTCCTCGGTGAGGCCCTCCCACCACACGTCGCCGTCGTCGGTGAGGGCGACGTTGGTGAAGACGGTGTTGCCCCAGAGGGTGTCGATGGCGTTGGCGTTGGTGTCCACGCCGGTGCCGGGGGCGACGCCGAAGAAGCCGGCCTCGGGGTTGATGGCGTACAGGCGGCCGTCGGCGCCGAAGCGCATCCAGGCGATGTCGTCGCCGATGGTCTCGACCTTCCAGCCCGGGATGGTCGGCTGGAGCATGGCCAGGTTGGTCTTGCCGCAGGCCGACGGGAAGGCGGCCGCGACGTACTTGACCTCACCGGACGGCGGGGTGAGCTTGAGGATGAGCATGTGCTCGGCCAGCCAGCCCTCGTCACGGGCCATGGTCGAGGCGATGCGCAGCGCGTAGCACTTCTTGCCGAGCAGGGCGTTGCCGCCGTAGCCGGAACCGAAGGACCAGATCTCCCTGGTCTCCGGGAAGTGCGAGATGTACTTGGTGCTGTTGCACGGCCACGGCACGTCCGCCTCGCCCTCGGCGAGCGGGGCGCCGACGGTGTGCACGGCCTTGACGAAGTCCCCGTCCTCGCCGAGCTGCTCCAGCACGGCCTTGCCCATGCGGGTCATCACGCGCATCGACACCGCGACGTAGGCGGAGTCGGTGATCTCGACGCCGTACGCGGCCAGCGGGGAGCCGACCGGGCCCATCGAGAAGGGCACGACGTACATCGTGCGGCCCTTCATCGCGCCGCGGAACAGGCCCTGCTCGCCCTGGAAGACCTCGCGCATCTCGGCGGGGGCCTTCCAGTGGTTGGTCGGTCCGGCGTCCTTCTCCTGCTCGGAACAGATGAAGGTGCGGTCCTCCACGCGCGCGACGTCGGACGGGTCCGAGGCGGCGTAGTAGGAGTTGGGGCGCTTCTCCTCGTTCAGCTTCTTGAAGGTGCCCTGAGCCACCAGCAGGTCCGCGAGGCGCTGGTACTCCTCGTCGGAACCGTCGCACCACTCGATGCGGTCCGGCTGGGTGAGCTCGGCGATCTCGCTCACCCAAGCGAGCAGCTGCTTGTGGCGGGTGGGCGCGGATGCGCTGAGAGCAGAGATCTCGTACGACACGATCGCTCCGTTTCACGCCGTCCCGGCGGGGAGACGGCGTAGCGGGGGTCTGAGGGTGCTTGCAGCGTAGACCCGGCTATTGGCCTCCAACGCGGCACTGCGGCGAAATTGACGCATCTTTTACTACAGTAAGTACGATTACCGGCCAGTAGCCCGTCCCTCACGTCCGAGCCGGAGTGTGCGGCGCCACACTCCGATTGCTCCAAAACGTCCAAGAGTGATGAGCACCACTTCCTTACGCGTCAGTAACCTACGGTGCCGTAGGTAGCAGGTAGCATGCTGCCCATGACTGCTGCTGCGCTCGCGGAGAGCACTGGGGAGGACCCGGCCGAGCGCCGGGAGGACAAGCCGAAGTGGCGCGGCTGGCTGCACGCCGGGATGTTCCCCGCCACCGTCGCCGCCGGGATCGTGCTGATCTGCCTGGCCGACTCCACACCGGCCAAGATCGCCTGCGCGGTCTACTCGGTCAGCGCCTGGCTGCTGTTCGGCGTCAGCGCGGTCTACCACCGCTTCGACTGGGGCCCGCGCGGGGACGCCGTGCTCCGGCGGCTGGACCACGCGAACATCTTCCTGATCATCGCGGGCACCTACACGCCGTTCACGATCCTGCTGCTCAACGGCGCCGACCAGCAGATACTGCTCTGGGTCGCCTGGGGCGGGGCGCTCGCCGGGATCGCCTTCCGGGTGTTCTGGGTCGGCGCGCCGCGCTGGCTGTACACCCCGGTGTACATCGCGCTGGGCTGGGCCGCCGCCTTCTTCCTGCCGGACTTCCTGCGCACCGGCGGGGTCGCCGTCCTGGTGCTGATGATCGTCGGCGGGGTGCTCTACAGCATCGGCGGCGTGGTGTACGGGCTCAAGCGGCCCAACCCCTCACCGCGCTGGTTCGGCTTCCACGAGGTGTTCCACGCCTTCACCCTCGGAGCCTTCATCGTCCAGTACGTCGGCGTCTCACTGGTGGCGTACAGCGCGGCCGGCTGAACCCGGCGCACCCCGACGGGCGGTCGTCCGGTCCGTGGACCGGGTGGCCGCCCGTTCGGCCGTCCAGGGCCGCTCGTACCCGGTGCGGGCCTGCGGGCGGCGCGGGTACGGCGGGTGGTCGGCGGCGCCCGGCTCCGGATCCGGCTCCGGGCCGACCGCGTGCTGCGACCGTGCCCGCTGCGCCTCTTGGACCTGCGGCGTCTCCCGCGCCTGCTGCGCCTGCCGCGTCTGCTGCGCCTGCTGTGCCTGCTGTGCCTGCGACCGTGACCGCCCGGGGCGCACCGCCGCCGCGGACTCCGGCAGCACCGACCCGGCCGCCGCTCCGACCCGGCCGCGCGCCTGCCGCTCGTCCAGCGCCTCCCGGGCCCGGCGGCAGCGCTCGCAGTGCGCGGCGTCCGGGATGCCGCGCCGCGGCCGGTGCCCGGCCCGGGACGGCCGCCGGTGCGTCGCCTGCCAGCGCCGGCCGACGTACACCATGACCAGCAGCGTCTCGATCCCGGCGACCACGAGCACCAGGGGCGCCCCGTTGATCAGGTAGGCCGCGACCACGGCCAGCGCGGAACCCACCACCACGGCCCCGCCCCACACCTGGGCACGCGCCTGCCTGTCGTCACTGTCGGCCACTTCGGCTCCCCTTTCCCGGCGCCGGGCTCGTGGTCGGCTCCTGCCGCCCCACCCCTTCTCCGCTCTCGGCACGCGTCCGGCCAGCACTGACCGATTGCCACATGGTATCTACCGACAGTCACCCGGAGCCGCCCCGGGGCGGCGAACGACAGATCAACGTTGCGTCAATTCCTTGTGCGGAAGCAGCACTTCCAGGACACACCACGGAGAGTGATCAGATCATCGCACCAATTTTGAATTGACGGTCGGCCTCTTTTGATAGTTACTGTCATTTGACAGAAGCTTTCTCGAACCGCAGTCCCTGGAGGTCGCCGTGCCCGCCGATCCGCGCCGCTGGCTCGCCCTGGTCGCCGTCGCCCTGAGCGTCCTGGTGATCAGCTTCGACATGACGATCCTCAACGTCGCCCTGCCCACCCTGGCCTCGCAGTTGCAGGCCACCACCGGGCAGCAGCAGTGGATCGTCGACGCCTACACCGTGGTCTTCGCCGCCGCGATGCTCCCGGCCGGCCTGCTCGGCGACCGCATCGGCCGCCGCCGCACGCTCACCGTCGGCCTCGCCCTGTTCGGACTCGCCTCCGCCGTCGGCATGCTCACCGACTCGCCCGGCACCCTGGTCGCCGCCCGCGCCGCGATGGGCCTGGCCGCCGCCCTGGTCATGCCGATGTCGCTGGCGGTCATCCCCGGGATCTTCCCGGCCGGCGAGCGCCGCCGGGCCACCGCGATCCTCTCCGCCGCGATCGCCGGCGGCGCCCCGCTCGGGCCGCTGATCGGCGGCCTGCTGCTCCAGCACTTCTGGTGGGGCTCGGTCTTCGCCGTCAACGTCCCGCTCACCGTGATCGGCATGGTCGCCTGCCTCCTGCTGCTGCCCGAGACCCGCAACCCCGCCGCACCCCGGATCGACCTGCCCGCGACCGCCCTCGCCGCCACCGGCCTCGGCGCGCTCACCTACGGCATCATCGAGGGCTCCGACCGCGGCTGGGCCGACCTCCTGGTGCTCACCACCCTGGCCGGCTCGGTGGTGCTGCTCACCGCCCTGGTGCTGCGCAGCCGCCGCCGAAGCGATCCGATGCTCGACCTCGCCCTGCTCGCCGACCCGACCTTCCGCTGGTCCTCGGTCGCCGCCACCCTGATCTCGCTCGTCCTGTTCGGCGCCTTCTTCGTCCTGCCGCTCTACTTCCAGAGCGTGCTCGGCACCGACGCCCTCGGCTCCGGACTGCGGCTGATGCCCATGATGCTCGGCCTGCTCGTCGCCGCCCGGCTCAGCGAACGGCTGGTGGCGCGGCTCGGCGCCCGCACCGTGATCACCCTCGGCCTGGCCCTGCTCGCCGCCGCCCTGCTGTTCGGCAGCCGCACCGGCAGCGCCGACGGGTACGGGCGGGCCGCGCCCTGGCTCACCGTCCTCGGCCTCGGCATGGGCCTGGCCCTGATCACCGCCCAGGGCTCCGCCCTGATCACCCTGCCGCCCGCCCGGGCCGGCGTCGGCTCCGGACTGCTCCAGACCCTGCGGCAGGTCGGCGGCGCGATCGGGATCGCCGTCTTCGGCAGCCTGCTGGCCGGGTCCTACCGGGGCGCGCTGGACACCGGCGGGCTCCCCGCCGAGGCGGCGCGCCGGGCCGGGGCGTCGGTGGTCGCCGCCGACGCCGTCGCCCGGGAGAGCGGGCGGCCGGCACTCGCCGCCGCGGCACACGTGGCGTACGTGCACGGGATGGGGCTGGTCCTGCTGGTCGCCGGGCTGGTCGCGGCGTTCTCGGCGGTCCTGGTCGCGGCCCGGATGCCGGCCGGGGAACCCACCCGGGACACCCCCGCCGACCGGCCCGAACCCGCCACCGCCGGAGATCACCGATAATCGGGGCCATGAAGACCGAGCAGCCGACCGCGGCCCTCCCGGACGCCCCGACCAACCCGGTCCAGGCACTGCTGGAGGCGCCGCTGTCGCTGCGCGAGCGGAAGAAGTTGAAGACCCGGCAGACCGTGCGCCGCGAGGCCTACCGCCTGTTCGCCGAGCAGGGCTACGAGAACACCACGGTCGAGCAGATCGCCGCCGCCGCCGAGGTCTCCCCCTCCACCCTCTTCCGGTACTTCGCCACCAAGGAGGACCTCGTCCTGACCGACGAGTACGACCCGGCGATGATCGCCGCCCTGCTCGCCCGGCCGGCCGACGAACCCTTCCTGCGGTCCTGCCGGGAGGCCCTCATCGGCCTGATCCGCGCCCTGCTCCAGCACGAACGCCAGGAACTGCTGACCCGGATGCGGCTGGTCACCGAGGTCCCCGCGCTGCGCGCCGGACTGTTCCGGACCGGCAACAGCCCGCACGAGCTGTACCTCTCCGTCCTCACCCGGCGGGCGGGCGCCGAGCACCCCACGTACGAGATGCGGGTCACGGCCGCCGCCATCGGCGCCGCCACCGCCGAGGCCGTGCTCCAGTGGGCCGCGCAGGACGGCCGGGAGGACATCGCCGACTTGGTCGACCGCACCTTCGCGCTGCTGGAGAGCGGCTTCGCCGGGGTGTGAGCGCACGGTGACGTGACGGGGCCCGGCTCGGTGGAGAGCCGGGCCCCGTCGCGGTCTCAGCGGTTGCCCCGCCTGCGCCGCAGTACCGCGCCGGCACCCACCAGCGCGGTGGCGCCGAGCGCGGCGGCCGCCGTCACGGCCGGCAGCGCCGAGCCGCCGTCCGCCCCGGCCGGGGCAGCCTCGGCCGCCCCCGCGCCGTTCACCTCGTAGCCGCCGCCCTTGCCCTCCCGGTCGTACGCCGAGCCGGGCAGCTTGTCCCCGTACCGCTGGTGCACCAGCTGCTGGTACCCGGCCAGCGACACCCCGCCCGCGCCCACCGAGCGCCGGGCCTCGTCGTCCAGCGGCAGCACCCGGCCGTCGCGCAGCACGTACCAGGCGTTGACCTGCGGCTCCCGGAAGGCCGTACCGCCGCCGCTGCCGGCCGCCTTCGCCGCGTAGTCGCTCTCGTCACCGCCGGAGGCGATGTTGACGACCCGCCAGGAGTCGCCCTGGCGGACCGTCCAGACCGAGGCGCTCTGCCCGTCCGCCGCGACCACCTTGCTCGCCGTGAACTCGGCCTTCGCCACCGGTGCGCCCGGGGTGCCGGACACGAAACCGGCGTCCAGGGTGTAGACCGGCACGGTGTCCCCGGCCAGGCGGGGCGCCGCGTCGCTCGCCGCCTTCGCCTCCTCGGCGGCACCGATGGTCAGTTGTCGGGTCGGCGGGACGCCCTTGCGGGCGAAGAAGTGGCCCACCTTGTCGAGCACCGCCGGGTCCTGGACGGCGCTGCGGGCCCCGGCCAGGTCGGCGGCGGGCACCGGCACGGGTGCGCCGGGTGCCGGTGCGCCCGCTGCGGGTGCGCCGGGTGCGTCGGCCTGCGCGGCCGGGGCGAGCGCCAGCGCGAGGCCGGCGGCGAGCAGGACGGTGACGGCGGCCCGGCGGGCCGTACTGAGCTCGGTCATGGTCGTCCTCACGCGCCGATCCGGTACAGGGAGTGGGTCCAGGAGAACGTGTTGTTGTTCACGTAGTACGAGTAGTCCGCCCAGTTGTAGCGGTAGTTGGACGGCCACGGGTCGCCCCAGTAGACCCAGTTGTTGCCGGTGTCGTACCCGTACAGGACGTGCATGTGCCCGCCGCCCGAGCTCCACTGGATGCGCGTCTCGATCGGACGGTTGGCGTCCACCTCGGACTGCACGGTGGTGTAGCGCAGGTACCCGGTGACGTACGAACCCGGGTTGATGCCGACCCAGTCCAGCCCGTTCTGCACGTCGGCCAGCGAGGCCTGGCTGTTGGGGCAGCTGGAGTCGACCGAGCGGCCGAACGCGGCGTTGCAGAACTGGTTCTGGCTGTAGTTGTAGCCGAACCAGGTGGCGATGGTGTTCCCGCTCGCCGCCCAGCACCAGTTGGTCTGCTGTTGCTGCTGCATGGTGATGTTGAGCTTCTTGAACGTGCCGGCCAGATCGGCCGTGCTGCCGGGCGCCGCCGCCGGGCGGACCTGGTGCGCGGCCCGGTGGAGGGCGGGGGCGGGGGCGGCCGTGGGGGTGGCCGACGCCGGGGTGCTCACCGCGGCGGTCAGCGCCGGGCCCAGCACGCCCAGGGCCAGCAGCGAGACCGCGCGGCGCAGCCGTATCCGTGGAACTGGCATGGGGGAATGCCTCCTTGCACGAGTGGAGCGAGGTGCTGTGGGGGGCGCGGTCCGGATCGCGCCCCGAGCATCGCGCCGCACTCCGGGCCCGGTCAACGGCCCCGGACCGGCCCCGACCGCGCTGTGAACGGGCCCACGCGGATGTGAACCGCAGCCGGGAAACCCCGGCGCGAGCTGCCCGGACCGGTGACAAACCGCCGCCCGGATGTGAATATTCACGGTCAAAACCCGGAACCCGGTCCGCGCCCGCCAGGAGGCCGCCATCCACCGAAGCGACCCAGCCGACCTCGCCGCCGCCCTGCGCACCGGCCCGTTCCACCTCGCCCTGCGCACCGCCATCGCCACCCGCGGCCTCGCCCTGCACCGCATCCGCCGCCACCTCGCCCTGCGCGGCGTCAACGTCGGCCTCACCAGCCTCAGTTACTGGCAACAGGGGCGCCGCCGGCCCGAACGCCCCGAATCACTACGCGCCGTCGCCGCCCTCGAAGACGTCCTCGACCTCCCCGAGCACTCCCTCACCCGGCTCCTCGGCCCCCGCCGCACCGCCGCGGCCGCCGGACCCCCCGTCCGCCCCTACCGCGACCTGATCTCCCCGCCCACCGCCGTCGACGGCCTGCTCGCCGTCCTCGCCGGCCCCCGCGACACCGGCCTGCACACCATCACCCACATCGAACGCATCCGCGTCGGCCCCGACCGCCAACTCACCCGCCGCGACTCCCAACACGCCCTGCGCGCCCACCGCGACGGCATCGACCGCTACCTCGCCCTCCACCAGGGCGACCCCGGCAGCGACACCGCCCTCGTCGGCGTCCGCGCCGAGGAGAACTGCCGCCCCGGCCGCATCCGCCGCGACCAGACCCACCACCTCCTCGCCGCCGAACTCCTCCTCGACCGCCGCCTGCGCGCCGGCGACACCCACCTCCTCGGCTACGGCTTCGACGACGCCCCCTCCCCCACCCCCAGCTGCGAGTACGTCCGCGGCTTCAACTCCGGCGCCGGCCAGTACGTCCTCCAGATCACCTTCCACCCCGCCGCCCTCCCCGTCCGCTGCCACCGCATCGCCCTCCACTCCCCCGGCGCAGCCCCGTACGAGACGGAGGAGTTGACCCTCGACGGCCACCACTGCGTCCACCTGGTCGCCACGGCGATCCGCCCGTGCATCCTGGGGATCCGCTGGGACTGGGAGTGAGGCGGCGAGGTCAGTGCGACCAGTACGGGTCGTCGACGTCGGGGGCGGGGGACCGGCCGGCCTCTCGCTCGCCGATCGGAGGGGCGCCGTAGTCCTGCTCGGACCGGTAGTACACCCCGAAGGCATCCGCGCTCAGGTCCACCGTCACGGCCGAGTCGGCGGTGACGGTCGTCACCGAGACCGTGACCAGGGTGCTCCCCCGCCCGGGGCAGTGAAGCTGGGTGTACTGCGTCGTCTGACTGCCCGTGGTGGTGTCGGAGCGCCGGCAATCCCCGCCCCAGAACTGCGTCATCCGGTCCAACAACACCGGAACCTTCGCGGGCACCACCTTCGTCCGGACCAACGCCACTTCACGGACGTCGGAGCGCAGGTTCGGCTCGCCGTCGGCGTGCTCCTGACGTCGGTCCACGATGTAGGAACCGCCGGAGTAGGCCAGCGGCGGGCTGATCGCTGCCATGGCCGCCCGCAGGGTCTCGTCGAGTTGCGCCTTCGCCTCACTCGGGCTCAGCAGGCCGGCGCCCCGGTCCATCAGGGCCATCGGGCCGTACCCGTTGTAGAACAGCCCCACCCCGGTGGCCAGGACGACCACCGCCGCCACGGAACAGCCCAGCGTGCGTCGCGGCCGCTTCACCCGCGTTGACCCTGCAGTGTGACGCCCCCGCTACCCGTGACGACGGCCGCGATGTTGTCCAGCGAGGGCCCACCCCGCCCGTTCAGGTACTTGGTGTGCGCATCGACGGGGTTGCCACGGCTCCAGTCGTCGACGGTGAAGCGGTTCGCACCGAAATGCTTGCTGGACGGATCCCTGCCGTACCAGCGCTCGTCCGGGTCGAGGCTGAACTTCGACGGGGCGTGCGTCACGACGTCGTTGGCGGCGGCGCCGACCCAGACGTGACCAGCGGGCATCCTGAGGTCGGCGGCCTTGTCCACACCGACGCCCGGGCTGCCGATGAAGACCACGTCGTCCGGCGGCACGTAGTGCGACCCCGGCTGGGTGGCGAGCCTGGTCGCCTGACCGACCAGGTACGACCCGTAACTGTGCCCGACCGCGGTGACGTGCGGGGGCTGGGTGCCCTCGTGGCTCGCCCGCACTCCGCTCAGGAAGTTCGCGTACGCAGGGGCACCGTCCTTGCCCGCCTTCGTCGACGCGGCTCCGAAGTCCATTCCCGGCGAGTCGTAACCGAGCCAGACCACGGAGGCGACGGAATGGCCGGCCCGGGCCTTGCCGCTCGCGGCGCGGTAGAGGTTGAGACCGTTCTCCGCCTCGTTGGTCCCGTCGTTCTCACCAGGCCCGAGGCTCGCCATGGTGGTGGTGATCCCCGGGACGTAGGCGGAGATGTCGGTGGCGGTGTCGGGGTTCCCGTAGGAGAGGATCGCCCGCCCCTGGCCCTCACTTCCGAGGCCGAGCAAGTAGATCGGCGGCTCCTTCCCCGTGTTCTCCGAAAGGCGCTTGTCGATGGGCCCGTAGAGCGCGAGGAAGTGCTTCTCGCCGGAGTTCAGCTCCCCCGGCTTCTTGTCCCTGATGTCCTTCATCAGATGGTCCAGTTGGTCGCGGTTCACCTGGTCCCGCACCTCCGCCGGAATGCCGTCCAGATTGCCGAGCACCTCCGGGTGGTGGCTGAGGAACCACTGCTGGCCCTGCGGGCCGAGCCCCTTCCACCAGGAGTTGACCTCGGTGGCAGGCGCGCCCTTGAGCGGCATGTTCCGCCGCCACTCCGGGTTGGACGCATCGCCGAACTGTTCCATGTACGCATCGGCGCCGGCCGTCTTCTCGTCCAGGCCCGACTTGTCCTTGGCGTGCCCGGCGAACCTGTTGAGCCCGGCGGTCAGGGCGTCGTCGGCCTCCGCCGCGTCGGCCAGCGCCTTGGCGATCTGCTTGCTGATCCCGTCGGCGGCTGTCTTCTGCTTGGCCTCCCAGTCCGGCGCCTGGTACGGGTTGGTCGACGCGGGCCAGCTCACGGCACCGGTGTCGCTGACCGTGAAGCCCTTCGCCTGCGCATCCGACAGTGCGGTGGTGAGCCTGCCCTGGGCCAGCGTCATGGCATCGGCGCAGTCACGGATCTCCTTGCCGATCAGGCCGAGCTCCGTCACCGCCGCACGCATCTTGCCGGTGAAACCGTCGAGCACCGGCATCGCGGCGTCGGCCGCCGGCCCCGACCACTGGGAGCCGTGGGCCCGGTCGGCGGTGCCGCTCTTCCAGTCCGTGGCGTGTTGCGCCATGGCCTTGCACAAGGTGTCGTACGCCCCTGCGGCCGTGTACAGGTCCGCCGGTCTGGCGTTCCTCAGGCTTGCGATGTCCATCCCCGCACCCCCTGTGTGCCCTGTGTCCCCCACGACACTCACAGCTACCATAGCGTCCGCGACCGACGCGGCTGTCAGGGGGAAACCGCATGGGACAGGACCCGGGATTCACCGTCAAACCAGGCGAGTTGGCCGCTGCCGGGAGCAATGCGCTGACGGTCGCCGGGAAGGTCCCCGAGGAGACGGCGAAGCTCGCGGAGCCGAGCGCCACGGCCGCCGGGAGCCTGGCCGGGTGGCAGAGCGGGGCGGCGCTGACGGGGTGCGGCAGTGCGTGGAAGACCTTGCTGGACGGGCTCGCCACCGACATGAAGACCGCCGGGGGCCATCTGATCACCTGCGCGCACGACTACCGGAACACCGACCACCGGAACGCCGACCATCTGCCGCCACCGGCGGCGGCGTCCCACGACCCCTTCGAGACGAAGGTGGCCGGGGTGGCCGGCGTCCACCTGACCAGGGACGCGTGACGCCTTGCCGCGTTCCGCGCAACTCCGTTACGGCGTCCGGAAGTCCACCACCAGGCAGTCCTCCACCGGCCGGTAGCCGATCTGCTGGTAGATGGAGTTGCTGGTCGGGTTGGCGAGGTCGGTGTAGAGCAGCACCTCCTGCGCCCCCAGGCCGAGCGCGTGGGCGGAGGCCGCCGCGGTGACGGCGCTGGCGTAGCCGCGGCCGCGGCGGTCGGCGGGGGTGTAGACCGGGCCGATGCGGGACATTCCGGCGAGCACGGGGCTGGCGCCGGCCAGGGCGACCGGGGTGCCCGCGTCCTCCCAGAGGTGGAGGCTGCCGGAGGCCAGCTTGTCGTCCACCGCCCGGGCCACGTCGGAGGGGGCGATCTCGACTTCGCGCAGGAACTCCTCGTACCAGCGGATCGCCAGTTCCCGGTCGGGCGGTCCGGCGAGCCGGGGCCGGCCGGCGGGCGGGCGCGGCGGGTCGGTGAGCCGGCCGAGCCGGTAGAGCCGCTCCTCGACCCGGACGGAGTGGTCGATGCCGGTGGCGGCCGTCCAGGCCTCGGCGAAGGCGCGGACCGGCTCGGCCCCGCCGCCGACTCCGGCGACCTCGGTGAACCCGGGGCCGGCCTCGGCCAGGCGGACCGCCAGCTCGGCGGCCAGAGCCGGGGGCATGGCGGAGAGCCGGGGGGCGAACGGCGGGGTCTGCAGGAAGGCGCCCTCGACCGGTCCGCCCGGTCCGGCCCGCCACCAGCCGAAGACCGGCGGCCGCTCCCCGAAGGCGTCGAGGCCGGCTCCGGCGAGCCGGTGGGCGACGGTGAGCAGGACGGTGTTCTCGGCCGGGCGGGTGGCCAGGAAGTCGCCCGCGTGGTGGCGGAAGTCGTCGAGCGAGGTGCTGAGCGTCCAGGTCATGGACCATCTTCACCCCGCTCGACGCCCGTGCGCCAACGGTTATTCGCCCACGACTATTCGCCCACGGCCACGACGACGCCGAGCCGCTCGCCGAGCACCGCCGGATCGGTGGTGGGCGCCTCGCAGGCGAAGTGCCGGCAGACGTACGCCGCGGGCGCGCCGCCGACCAGCGGGCGGTCCGCCAGCAGCGGCACCTCGGCGGCGGCCTCGCCCGGCTCGCCGACCGCGACGACGGCGCCGGGCGCCGTCCCGAGCAGCGCGGCCCGGCGCAGCGCCGCGGTGGCCGGGTGGTCGGCCGGGCCGACGACGGCGACCTCGCGCGGCCCGTCGAGCAGGGCCTCGGCGACGGCGAGGCCCCAGCCGATGAACCGGGGGGCCCGGGCGGCCAGGGCGCCGACGATGCCGAGGGCGCGTTCGGCGGCGGTGCGGTGCCGCTCGGAGCCGGTGTACGCGGCGTAGCCGAGGAGGGCGCCGGCGGCGGCGGTCCAGCCGGAGGGGGTGGCGTTGTCGGTCGGGTCCTGGGGGCGGCGGATGAGTTCCTCGGCGTCGTCGGCGGTGTCGTAGAGGGCGCCGGAGTCCTCGTCGGTGAAGTGCTTGAGCACGGTGTCGAGCAGGCCGCCCGCCAGTTGGAGCCATTCCGCCTCGCCGGTGACGGCGTAGAGGGCGAGGAAGCCCTCGGCGGTGTCGGCGTAGTCCTCCAGGACACCGGCGTTGGTGCCGGGGCGGCCGTCCCGGGAGGTGCGCAGCAACCGGCCGTCGGGGGTGAGGTGGACGGCGAGCAGCAGGTCGGCGGCGCGTTCGGCGGCCTCGACGAGGTCGGGGCGCTCCAGCAGGGCGCCGGTCTCGGCGAGGGCGGCGATGGCGAGGCCGTTCCAGGCGGCGACCACCTTGTCGTCGCGGGCGGGTGCGGGCCGGGCCGCCCGGGCCTGGAGCAGCCGCTGCCGGATCTCCTCGTACTCGGCGAAGTCCACCGGATCGGTGAGGAGTTGGAGCACGGAGGTGCCGTGTTCGAAGGTGCCGTCGGCGGTGACGGTGAACAGCCGGGCGGCGGTGGCCGCGTCGGCCGGGCCGAGCAGGTCGACCAACTGGCCGGGCTCCCACACGTAGTAGGCGCCCTCGGCGGAGGCGCCGGTCTCCTCGTCGAGGCTGTCGGCGTCCAGCGCGGACGCGAACGCGCCTTCGGGTGTGCGGAGTTCGCGCAGCAGGAAGTCGGCCGTGGACAGCGCGACCCGGCGGGCGAGCGCGGAGCCGGTGGCCCGCCACAGGTGCAGGTAGGCGCGCAGCAGCAGGGCGTTGTCGTACAGCATCTTCTCGAAGTGCGGCACCACCCAGTCGGCGTCCACGGCGTAGCGGGCGAAGCCGCCGCCGAGCTGGTCGTGGATGCCGCCGCGGGCCATCGCCTCGGCGGTGCGGACGGCCATCTCCAGGGCGGCCTCGGAGCCGGTCCGGGCGTGGTGGCGGAGCAGGAACTCGATCACCATGGCCGGGGGGAACTTGGGGGCCCCGCCGAAGCCGCCACGGGCCTGGTCGAACTCCCGGCTGAGGGTGACCAGGGCCTGGTGCAGGTCGGCGTCGGCGGGCGGGTGGTGGGCGCCGGCCGAGTAGACGGCGGCGCGCTCCGCGAGGTCGGCCCGGATCCGCGCGGCGACCTCGCCGACCTCCTGCCGCCGGTCCCGCCAGGCCGCGTCCACGCCCTCCAGCACCTGCCGGAAGGACGGCATCCCGTGCCGCGGGGCGGGCGGGAAGTAGGTGCCGAAGTAGAACGGCTCCTTACCCGGCGTGAGGAAGACCGTCATCGGCCACCCACCCTGCCCGGTCGCCGCCTGCACGGCCTCCATGTACACCGCGTCGACGTCCGGCCGCTCCTCCCGGTCCACCTTGACCGCGACGAACCGCTCGTTCAGGTACCCGGCGAGCTCCGCGTCCTCGAAGCTCTCGTGCGCCATCACATGACACCAATGAATTCCTAGAAGCATAAGTGGCAGGACGCATAGCCCACACTCAAGAGGATGGGCACGTCCCGCCGCTTGGCTTCATTGATCGCCTCCTCTCCCCATGGCCACCAATCCACCGGATTGGAGGCGTGCTGGAGCAGGTACGGCGACGTCGCGTTCGCGAGTCGGTTCATACCGGCATCGTCGCACGATCCGGACCGTCCAGCCCAGCAATCTCGGGCGACTCGGGGTACGCGCTGAAGGAACGCCAAGGCCAGTAGCGTCTGCCGGTGCGGCCCTACAGGAGCCGCGGATCTCCCGGACGCGAGGGTCGTCGCCGCAGGGTCCGGACTCACGCGCAGCACCTGGGCCGCCCCGGGTACGGCATAGCAGGTCCACGACCAGCCCGGTCGGGCACAGCAGGTGCAGCTCCGCCCCTGCTTCGCGGGCCTGCAGGCGGGCGCGGATGAGGGCGTTGAGGCCGCCGGAGTCGCAGAACGCGACCCGGGACATGTCCACCACCAGTTCCCCCAGGACGGCAAGCGTGCTCAGCCCGCTCTCCACAGCAGCGGCCAGCGACCGAGCGGTGTCCTGGGGCGAGGTCGCCCACTGCGTCCAGCAGGAGGTCGCCTGATCCCGGCCGCAGCTGGATGGTAGGGGCGGGCAGGTCGAATTCGGCGGGGACGGCCACTTGGTACTCCATGCGGCCGCGGTCTCGGCGGCCCGGGGTGCGCCCGCGAAGCGGACGTCTGACCTGACGGCCCGCGTGCGGGGGCACAGTCCCGCCGTAGCGGGCCGAGCGCTCTGGTAGAGCACCCGCACGCACAGGCGCACCGCCGGCGGGCGGGCGCGACCAGGTCAAGAGCGAGGTGGGACGGCGCAGTTGCGCGCTTGGCGCGCGGCTTGTGCGGTCCGGCCCACAAGGAGGACGGACCTTGACAGGGTTGCTTCGGCGTCCACGGATACGGCGCTCATGACGCGGGCGGTCGCGGAGCGAGGGCGGGCACGCCCGCTGTGGGGGGCGTAAGCATGGTCCGACCAAGGAGAAGCATGCCTGGCCCGTGGCGCCGCCGCGGGGCACGCGTCATGACCGGGCAGAACGGTTGCAGACACCCCGGGCGTGAACTCCGGGGATGGCTGCGGGCGGCCTTTCCGGGCGTCCCCGCACTGGTCCCCGCCAGTGCGGCAGACCAGCGATCGGGACGGCGTGGGGTGAGCGCCTGGCACTCACCGCAGGGCGGCAGGTGGGTCAGGTGTCGGCGGCGGGCTTCTGGCCGTGCTGGGAGCGGCGGAGTTGTTCGTTGATGCGCAGGGCTTCTTCGAGTTGGTCTTCGAGGATGACGATGCGACAGGCGGCCTCGATGGCGGTGCCCCGGTCGACGAGGTCGCGGGCTCGCATCGCGATGCGCAGCTGATAGCGGGAGAAGCGGCGGTGGCCGCCGCCGGAGCGCAGCGGCGTGATGAGGCCCTGCTCGCCCAGGGCGCGCAGGAAGCCGGCGGTGGTGCCGGTCATCTCGGCGGCGCGCCCCATGGTGTAGGCGGGGTAGTCGTCGTCGTCGAAGGAGTCGGGGGTCTCGGGGGTGTGGGGCCTGTCGGTCGTCGTAGTCACTGCACCTCTCTTGGTTCCTGGGGAATGCGTCGAGGGGCCCCGGCGCCGTGGCGGCTCCGGGGCCCCGAAGGGGAAAAACACCATCTACCGGCCTGGGCCGGGTTCCTTGTTCCGCTACTCCCCGGGGGAGGGGAAGTGCGGGGATCGCGTATGCGTGACCGGAAACCACCGTCCTCTTGCTCAAAAGGGGGTCTGCGGTGTCCGCCCGGGTGACGTCTTCACGGGCCGGGCGATCCTGATGGCGCTCTGTCCCTCCGTTCATCCTCTGTACTGACTGATTAGCGAACTGCTCTGTACTGCTGAACTTCAACTGCCTGGTCCGACAGCCAGCCCCGTTGCCCGTCCTGCTCACCTGCTCGGCTTGGAACCCCACTGCCGGACTCCCAGCACGCGCGCCCGCAGCCTGGCGCCTTCACTGGGATACCGCGTACCGCGACTGCTGGTACCGCTCAACTCAACTTCACTTGCTGGTACTGCACCTGCATCTACCGCGGTACCGCTCCTTGGCGGACCCCTGATCACTGCGGGCCGCCCGGCCCGGCCGCCGGTCCTGTCGCCTTACTGCACCATCCTGGCTTCAGGACCCTGCCACCGTGCCGACCTGCGAACTTCCGTACTACTGCCCGCCAGTTCGTGTCTGGCGGGTACCACTTGACCGCGTTTACGAGAGAAACACTAGCCACGACACCAGGCAATGTCTACTCCAGCGAGCACAGATTTTTCCGTGTCCGCCGGGGAGGTATTCTCCGTCCCGCGCGGGGGCCGGACGGACCGGGCCCGCAGGCGCAGCCGCATGACGGAGGAAGCCACGCTCAGCGGCTCAGGAGCGCGAACGGATCGAACGGGAGGCGAACAGTGGAAGGGCGGCAGACCGCGCCGCACGGGCGCACCCCCGACCCGCATACCAAGGCGTCGCTGGTGGCCGCCATCGGCGAAGCCGTCCGTGACCGGGACGAACGGGTCCTGCGCCGGCTGCTGGCCCGCTTCGCCGAACAGGCCGCCATCGCCGATCTGCCCGCCCTGCGCGACGCCCTCGACACCGCCCGGTGCCACGGCGGCTGTCCGTCGGTACCCCGGCAGCCAGCCCGGTACCGCGCATCCGGGGGCTTCTGCCGGATCTGGCGGAGTGCGCGGACGCTGCGGCGCCCTACGCACTGCGCGACGCGTTGGCCAACGGCCCGCCCGCCGCAGCGCGACCAGGTCCGCCAGCCCGGTCCGGCGCGGGTGGGCCGGGTCCGACCGGTCTTCGGTGACGATGAGGGGATCGAGGGCCTGGCGCGGCAGGCCCAAGGCGTGGAGCCGGCCGGACGCCGGCGTGGAGGAGGGGTGCCGACTGCTGGTGTGGTTGGAACCGGCGCGGGAGTTGGTGTCCGCCCGCAGACGGGGCACCCTGAGAGATACGGACCACCGGCCACGGGCCCGACCCGCGACCGGCACAGCGGCGTGAAGGGAGCCTCAATGATCCAGGTAGGGGACATCCGCGAGTGGCGCACCCACGACGTCGTGGACTCGGGGGGCCACAAGATCGGCACGCTGGAGGCGATCTACGTGGACACCAGCACCGACGAGGCGGCCATGGCCACCGTGCAGGTCGGCCTGCCCACCCGCCACCGCCTGGTCTTCGTACCCCTCGACGGAGCAACGGTGGGTCCGGGATACGTCAAGGTCGTCTACGACAAGGCCCTGGTGAAGGACTGCCCCGCGATCGGCACGGACGACGTCCTGCCCGCCGAGGACGAGGAAGCGGTCTTCCGGCACTACAACCTCGCCTACCAGAGCGGCGCCGCAGGCGAGCGCCAGCTCGCCCGGCGCTGACCGATCACCCGACCAAGGAGGCATGTCATGGCCCTGTTCCTCCTCGTGGTCCTCATCGCCATCGTGCTCGGCCTCGTCGGCGCCGTCGTCCACGGGCTGATCTACCTGCTCGTCATCGGCATCGTGCTCCTCGTCGCCGACGTGGCCTTCCTCGCCGTGCGCTCGACCAGGCACCGACGCGCCCTGCGCTGACAGTCCGCCCCGCAACACTCGGCCCCCGCCGCGGTCTCGGACGCACTCCGACGTGCACCCGAGACCGCCTTCGCCTCGCAGATCCCCCTCCCCCAGCCCTTGGACACCACCACCGAAGCCACCCGCCGGCACACCGGCGCCGCCCTCACCAGCCTCGACGGCGAGCGCCTTATGTGCCGCCTGCCGACCCAACTCCCGTGTGGCTACGCACTCCCGTACGACCGCGGTGACCTGACCGCCGCCGCCTGCCGAAGCGAACTGCGGCAGGTCTCCGCCGGTCAGGCTCAGCGCCCCCCGGACCGACCTGGAGCCGGGGTGACGCTCCAGCGGCTTCCAGACCGCAGGTTGGCGCGGGCCCGACTCCTCGCTCCGCTCACAGCCTGGCGATCGGACTCACGACCGGCCCGCCTCACCCGGCTCCAGCCTCGAAGCGGGCACTTGGCCTCCTACTCACCGTCTCAGCTGTCGGAGTAACCGAGGTCCCCGATCGTCCAGCTGCTGATGTCCTCGATGGCGATGCGGTACATGCCGCCGGTGTGGGGCAGGGCGAAGTTGCCCTGCAGGATTTTCGCGCGGTGGAGGTGGAGGTGGGTGGGCCGCGCGGGCGGGCCTTCGGCGGGCGGCGCGAAGAGAGCGGCGAACGGCTTCAGGTGCTCAGAGGCCTGAAGGACCTCCGCCACCCGCTCCCACCACAGGGAAATCGGCGCGAGCCGGCCGGTGATCACTGCGCCGGGGACCACCACGGTCAAGGACATCTGGTTGGTGTGCTCGGACTCGACCATCGCGGCGATGTCGACGAGCAGCCCGTCAGGGTTCGACATGAGTCCCAGATTAGGACACGGCGGTCGGTGTCCGGGAGTCCGCCTCAAGGCGGTGACTGCAGTGCGCACGGGGTGTCGCCGGCCTACGCGGCCGGGCTTCGACGGGTCCCCGCTGCCGCGAAGGCAGGCCGGCTGCTGCGCGGCGGTCAATGGCCGGGGCAAGAGCCCCCAGATGATGCCGAGGCAACGGTGCGCCGTCGCCTCGGCGCGGGGACCGCCCGCGAGCGGTGCGGCACGTTCGGCCGCGAAGCGCGGGGCGCCCGGGGTCAGAGTTTGAACATCGCGGCGTACGGCTGGGTGATGCGTTCCTGCCGCGATCCGAAGTCGACGAGTACGGCGATGTCGCCGTCGCCTTCGACGCCGATGGCCCGGCCGAGGCCATAGCGGTCGTGGGTGACTCGGTCGCCGACGGCGAACCGCTTGAGCGGCGCCTGGACCCGGACGGCGGCCGCCGAACCGGACGGGCCGAAGCGCGTCTTCCCCGGGCTGTCGCTCACCGCCACCTCGTAGTCGCCGCCACCCGGCGGCTAGGTCACCCCGTGGACACCTCGGGTAGCGACCTGGCCGTCGGGTGCCGCAGCGCGACGCGACCGCCCAACGGCATTCGATCAGCGGTCGTGCGGTTTTGAGGGCAGGTTCCGACGCAGCGGTGCGGCAGTTGCGGCAGCTGTATCCGGACGTCGGCGTACGCTGCGAGGACGGTCTTCCGGGCGGGGATCTGAACTGGCGCCCCGCAAAGTGCGGCTCTAGCAGCTGATCAGCTTGCTGCTTTGAACAGCCTCTCCTGCGCGATTCGGCGCACGGCGCGGGTCAGGGGTGCCGCACGGGCGGCGGGGGTGTTCCGCCCGCGCGGCACGGTTTCCTTTGGGGCACCAGGCCGATGGGGGGGTCAGGCCTGGAGTTCCTTGTGGTCGCTGCCGCCGCTGATGTGGATCTTGCGGGGCTTGGCGGTCTCGGCGACCGGGATGGTGAGGGTGAGTACGCCTGCCTCGTAGGAGGCGGTGATGTGCTCGGTGTCGAGGGCGTCGCCGAGGAACAGCTGCCGGGAGAAGACGCCGAGGGGGCGTTCGGAGAGCTGGACCTCGGCGTTGTCGCCGCGCTGCGCGGGGCGGCGCTCGGCCTTGACGGTGAGCGTGTTCTTCTCGACGTCCAGGTCGATCGCGTCGGGGCTGACGCCGGGGAGGTCGAACTGGACGTAGAACGTGTCGCCGTCGCGCCAGGCATCCATCGGCATCGCGGACGGTCGCGACCACGTGCCGGTCGTGCCGAAGAACTGCTGGGTGAAACGGTCCAGCTCGCGGAAGGGGTCAGTGCGCATCAACATTGTCGAGTACCTCCTCGTCGTATCAACGGGCGACTTCGACGCGCTCACGCATCCGCTCAGGCATGTCACCTGTCAGTGACATGTCGCCGAATAGATGACATGGCGGATGGCAAGGCGTCTTGGGGAGTCAGGGCTCCGGCGTCGGTGGCCTTCCGTGGACAGGCCACCGAGGGGCGGGGTGTGGAGCGGGCTGTTGGTCGCTGCCACAGCGCGATTACCGACGGCGACGCACCGGGCCGCCCGGCTAGGGCGAAGACCATGCGTGACAAGTCCAACTCCGGTCTGCCGTGCCGCGAGCCGAAGGGCTGCGACCAAGTCGGGCCCACAGCTGGTACGGAACCCTGATCGGCATGGTGTCGGCTCGCGCGGGGTCAGGTCACGCCGCTGCGGGGACGGCCTGTCCGCTCTCCACGGGCGACGGCTGTCCGGCCTCGCCGGCCCGGATGGCGATCTTGCGGGCCCGGGAGGCCGAGGCGGTGGGGACGGTGAGGGTCAGGACGCCGTCCTGCAGGTGGGCCGTGATACGGCCCGGGTCGAGGCTTTCGGCCAGGTGGATCCGGCGCTCGGACGCCCCGTGGGAGCGCTCGGCGAGCTGGGTGCGCGCGTGCTCACTGCGGGGGGCGGGACGGCGTTCGGCCTTCACGGTCACCATCCGCCCCAGTGCCTCGACCTCGATCGCCTCCAGCGGGACGCCGGGCACATCGAGCGCGATCACGAAACGGTCGTCCTCGCGCCAGGCGTCCATCGGAATCGGGGCCGGCCGCGACCCGGCTGTGGGGGGCGCCTGGTGGGTCACCGCAGTGCGCATGGACATCGTCGGACACCTCCGGTCCAGAAGCTCTTGTTCGCACCGGTGCGGTGCGACACGAACCGTTGTAGCATGTCATCCAGACGATGACAAACACCCAGTCAGCGAAAGAGTGACGACATGGATACGCAGGACACCGGCACGGCCGGGGTCGGCCCGGCCTCGTTCCTGGCCGCCGCTGCCGCGCTGGGCATGATGGACGCCGCTGCCCGCACCGCCCGCCACGCACCTCCGGACGACGCGGGCCAGCACGACCCGGGCGGTGCGCTGTCAGCGCTCCTGCTGCTGCGTCACCTGCGTGAGGAACTCGCCGGCTGGGAGAGCGGTCTGATCGAGACCGCCCGCGGGGCCGGCGCCACCTGGGCCGACCTTGCCGAACCGATGGGCGTCCAGAGCCGCCAGGCCGCCGAGCGCCGCTACCTGCGCATGCGCCCGAACGCCGACGCCGGCACCGAGGCTGGCAGCACCGGCGAGCAGCGCGTCCAGGCGGTCCGCGACCAGCGTGCCGCCGACCGCGCGGTGACCACCTGGGCTCGCGACAACGCCGCGGACCTGCGCCGCCTCGCCGGGCAGATCGGCGCCCTGGACGGCCTCACCACCTCGGCGGCGCCCGCCATAGAACGCCTGCTGGACGCGCTCGGCGACAACGACCCCGCCCGCCTGCTCGCCCCGCTCGCCGAGACCCGGCCCTTCCTGGAAGCGGACCACCCGACGATCGCCGGCCGCCTCGACGAGCTCACCACCCGAACCGGCCAGCTGCGGGCCGACAGCGGACGGCAGCGCCGCACACCCCCGGCCGGTCCGTGACCACCCCCGGTAGCGCCCCATCCGGGCCGCGGCCTACGCACAGCTGACCCGCTCCAAAGTCGAAGGCCCGCCCCGGCAGGCAGAGCGACGGCCGACGCCGCGGGCCCTCATGTGAAGACCATCCGTACTCCGATCCCAGCCGACGCCCATGACTCCAGCCGACCTGCAGCAGCTGCTGATCACACGCACCCCCGAGATCCCGGGCATCGCCGCCGCCGACAGGCGCGGCGACGACAGCCCCTACGGACTGGCCGTGACCCTGGACGGGGGCGGCCAGGTGTGGTGGAGCATCACCGGTGCCAGCGGCTCCGCCCCCGCCCAGGCCCCCGCTGGTACTGCCACCGAGAAGACGCAGGTGCCGGACCTGACGGGCCGGCCTGTTGCGGTTGCCCTCGTCGAGCAGGCCCTGGTCGCCGCCGCGACGGCCGACGGCGCGTCCAGCGACGTTGTTCGCGTCGACCGGTACAGCACACGCCCGGATCCGCCGGCGGTGCGATACGGCGCCACGCTGGAATGCCGCGACGGCTGGAAGCTTTTCCTGTCCTGCTACGGCACCGCCCGACCCGGCACCGCCCGCCCCGAACAGCCCTACCAGCCCCTCAGCCGCATCTGAATACCCCCGGAGCCGACCGCGCGGCACACCCGCCCGGCCTGCCCCGGCGACTTGACCCGACCCGAACCCTTTCCACCGAAGGAGACACCTCCCGTGGCCAGCCCGACCCAGACGCTGGAGTTCCAGGCGGAGACCCGCCAGCTGCTGCAGCTGGTGATCCACTCGATCTACTCGAACAAGGA
>NZ_JBHZCY010000115.1:0-30072 GCF_042786665.1 Kitasatospora sp. NPDC059146
ACGATGGAGCGCGGGCTCGCCGACCGGCCGGGAACCAGGCGGCCCCGGTGGCCGCGGTGGCCGGGGTCAGCTGTCGGGTCGGCCGGCCGGTTCACTCCGGTGGCGGGGGAGCCGGTGAGACTCGACCGGGCGTCCGCCGGCCAGGTGCTCGGTGACGATGCGGCCGGCGGCCGCCGGGTCGATCCCCCCGTACCAGACGTCGTCCGGCTGCACGCTGACGACCGGGGCCTGGTTGCAGGGGAACTGGCACCCGGTCTGGGTGACGAGCACGTCGTCGTCGCCGAGGCCGTGCTCGGCCAGCTGCCGCACCAGGGCGCGCAGTGCCTCCTCCGCCCCCAGGGCCGTGCACCGCGGGCCGCGGCAGACCAGCACCTGGTGCCGGTGGCCGGTGACGTCCTCCCAGGCCGCGGAGGTGAGGCCGGGTTCGCCGCCGGTGACGGGCCTCGTCGCCGCGGCGACCGCGGCGACCGCGTCCGGTGAGTCGGCGAGGCGGGTCGCGACGAGGATCTCCGGCCGGTGGCCCGTGCGCTCGCGCCACCAGTGCGCCGCGATCCGCCGCAGCCAGGACTGGGCCGGGCCGGTGGCCGCGAGGCGGACGCCGATCAGGACCACGGTCCCGGCGCTGGCGTCGGCCAGCCTGGTCAGCTCGGCCGACAGGGAGGGGTCCGCCTGCTGCAGGAACGCGATCGAGGCCTGCTGCGACGCCGCCGTCCGGAGCAGTTCGTTGCGACGGACGGCCTCCCCGATCGACATGCCGACCAGGACCGTGGCGGTGCGGCGGGCGGGGGCGTCCAAAGCGGGGGCATCCAGGGCGGGGGCGTCCAACGCGGGGGCATCCGGGGTGGGGGAGGTCATGGCGAAGTCCTTTCGTGGAGCAGCCCGTTCCACCGGATGTGCGGCCGGTCGTGCCGGGGGTGCCGTTCGACGGTGACGTCGACGCCGTAGACGTGCCCGATCGTGGCCGAGGTGAGCACCTCGGCGCCGGGCCCGTGGGCGACCAGCCGCCCGTCGAGCAGGACGACGACCTCGTCGCAGTAGGCGGCGGCGAGTTCGAGGTCGTGCAGTGCGGCCACCGTGGTGATGCCCAGTCCGCGTACGGCGGCGAGGAAGCCGAGTTGGTGGCGCAGGTCGAGGTGGTTGGTGGGCTCGTCGAGCAGGAGCACGCCGGGCTCCTGCGCCAGGGCCCGCGCGAGCTGGACCCGTTGCCGTTCGCCGCCGGACAGCGTCGGCCAGGCCCGGTCGAGCAGGTGGCCGACGTCGGCCGCGGCGACGGCCTCGGCGACCACGGTCCGCTCGTGGGCGTCGGCGGCGGAGTTCCCCGGCACGGGCCAGCGGCCCCGGTGGGGCGTGCGCCCGAGCTCGATGACCTGGCGGACCGGCAGGGCCAGCCGGGTGTCCGCCTGCTGTTCCATGAAGGCCACCCGCTGGGCCCGGCGGCGGGCCGTGAGCGTGTGGAGATCCGCCCCGTCCAGGAGGACGCGCCCCGCGGACGGCCGGGTGAGTCCGGCGACCGCGCGCAGCAGGGTGGTCTTCCCGGCGCCGTTGGGTCCGAGCAGGCCGGTGACCCGGCCGGGGGCGAACGCGAGCGAGACCGCGTCCAGCAGGGTCGCGCCGCCGGCGCGCACGCCGAGTCCCTCCGCGCGCAGCTCGGCGGCGGGCGGCGCGGTCACAGTGTGCCCCCGTCGGCCCGGCCCTGGCGCCACAGCAGCCAGGCGAAGAAGGGCGCTCCGAGCCCGGCCGTGACGACGCCGACCGGGATCTCCCGGTCGGGGAGGACCGAGCGGGCCAGGACGTCGCTGCCCACCAGGAGGGACGCGCCCACCAGTGCCGATACGGGCAGCAGGAGGGCGTGGCGCGGGCCGCAGACGAGGCGGACCACGTGCGGGACGACCAGGCCGAGGAACCCGATGACCCCGGTGTTGGCGACCAGGCAGGCCGTCACCAGCGCGGCGGTGGCGATGAGGACCCACCGGGTGCGCTCGACGTGGACGCCGAGGGAGCGGGCGGAGGTCTCGCCGAAGGCGAAGGCGTCCAGGTCGCGGGCCGAGGAGGCCAGCACCGTGACGCCGATCAGGGCGACCGCGGTCAGGAAGACGGCGGTGGGCCACCGCACGCCGGCGACCGAGCCCAGCGTCCACTCCATGACACCGCGCGCCGCGTCGCGGTCCCCGAGGACCAGCACGACGAACGAGGTGTACGCCCCGCACAGTTGGCCCACCGCGATGCCGGCGAGCACCGTCCGGGCGGTCGGCAGCGACCGGGTGCGCGCGCCGGCCAGCACCAGGACGACGACGGCGGCGAGCAGGGCGCCGGCGAAGGCCGCCGTCGCCACCGCGCCGGTGCCCACGGCGCCGGTCACGCCGACGCCGAGGACGATCACGGTCACCGCGCCGGCGGCGGCTCCGTCCGAGATCCCGAGCAGGAAGGGATCGGCCAGGTCGTTGCCGGTCAGGGTCTGCAGCACCGCGCCGCAGACCGCGAGTCCGGCGCCGGTGGCGGCCGCTCCCAGGACCCGGGGCAGCCGCAGCTGCCAGACGATCCGGTCGTCCAGCAGGGTGACCTGCGGGTCGGCGAGTCCGAGCCGGCGCGCCACGACCTCGATCACGGTCGGGAGCGGCTCGTGGTGCGAGCCGACGGCCAGGCCGAGGAGCACGGTGGCCAGCAGCAGGGCCGCACCGACGGCCAGGGCCGCCGTCGCGCGGCCCGGACCGGCGGGCCGCGCGACGGGGTGGGGTGCCGTGGTCATGAAGCCGGGCGCAGCGCGCTCAGCCCCGCCGAGACCCGGGCGGCGCCGTCGGCGAGCCGCACGCCGGGAGTCGACTCCGAGAACGGCACCACCACGAAGGCCTTGCGCCGCACGGCGCCGAGCTTGCTCAGCACCGGGTCGTGCTCCAGGTAGTCGATCTTGGACTGGGCGGTGTCCCAGCCGGCGTCCGCGAGCACGATGGCGTCCGGGTCGGCCGCGACGACCTTCTCCCAGCTCACGTTCTGCCAGCCGCCGGGCAGGTCCGCGAAGACGTTGCGGGCGCCCACGGCGTCGAGCACCAGCTGGGGGCCGCCGTGGCCGGCGCCGACGAACGGCGACTTGGTGTCCGAGTCGTACCACAGGACCTTCAGGTCCTTGCCCGCGGCCGTCGCCGTGAACCCGGCGAGCTGCTGCTCCTGCTGGTGCTGGATCGCGGCGGCCCGCTCCGGTACGCCGAAGACCTGGGCGACGTCGTGCAGTTCGCCCCACGCGGCCTGCCACGTCGTCGGCGGCACCTGGCTCTTGTCCGAGCAGCCGAACGGGGACAGGTACGACGCTACGCCCTGGCCGCGCAGGTCCTCCCGGGTGCCCGCGACCTTGTCGGTGAACGCGCTGGCGTAAGAGGCGTACAGGAAGTCGGGGCGGGCGGTGAGGAGCTTCTCCTTCGTCGGGTACTTCGCGGAGAGCACCGGGACGGAGTCGTAGGCCGCCTTCCACTTCTCCGGGACGGCATCGTCGAGGTAGGCGGTACCGGCCATGCGGGACTCCAGGCCGAGGGCCAGCGCCACCTCGGTGGCCCCCTCGTTCAGCGTCACCAGCCGCTCGGGCGGCGTGCCGACCGTCACGGTGGTCCCGCAGTTCTCCACGCTGACCGGCGCGGCACCTGAGGACGTCCCGCCGGACGCGGCGGGCGCGGGGGCGCCCGTGCAGGCGCCGAGCGTGCCGAGGAACAGGACGGCGGCGACCGCCCGGCCGACACGTATCGGACTTGTGGGACGTATGGGATGTACGGAGCAGATGGATCGGAACGGACGCGGCTGACCGCTGGGCACGTGTTCTCCAAAACCCTCGTGGAACATGTCGTGCCGTGGCCGGTCTCCTGGCTTCCGCATCGACGTGCCGCGGCCGACCTTCCCGGGCGGCTCCTTCGAGCCCGCCCAGTGGCCCTGACCGCTGGGCGAGCCGGTCAGCGAGGGCCGCGGAACTCCGCGGCAACAGTGGCGAGGGCCGCACCGGACTCAGACCGGTTTCCCGAACACCACGGCGATCGCACGGTATCAGGCGTGGTCAGGGCGGCGGAGTCCGGCTCAGGGTGACGGCCCGACAGCGACGGCCCGCCGCGCGGGGGGCGCGGCGGGCCGGGTTCCTCGGAGCGGGCGGTCGTCAGCCGTGCGTCACGCACTTGTTGGTGCTGTTGGACCACAGGCCCTGGAGGTCGAAGGTGCCGGTGCTCAGGGTGACGTAGGCGTCGAGGTTCTCGCACTCGTCGCCGATCTCACCGCCGCCGCCGTTCCAGCCGATGCTGGGCCAGAAGTCGGTGACCGTCTCCGCGTACTCGTGGGTCTCGGTGGACTCGATGCCGGAGAGCAGCCGCCCGTCGGTGAAGGTGGTGCAGGCGCCCGCCCCGTTGTCCGGGATGTACGGCAGGTTGGTGTAGGCCAGGGTGCCGTAGGAGCTGCTGGTCTTGTCGTGCCAGGCGCAGAAGCCGGAGTTGGGGAAGCCGTCCGGGTGGGTGCCGGTGGGGGAGACCACCACGTACTGGGCGTTGAGGTTGGGCGCCTGGGTGGTGTTGCCGAAGTGGGCGGCGGCCTTGCCCGCCTCGGCGGCGATCTGGGCGGCGGTGGCGTTGGCCGGGGTGGCGGCGGCGTTGTCGAACCAGACGCCGGCCAGCGGGGAGGAGGCCGGGTGCTGGACGTGGGTGCCCTTGGTGCCGCAGGTGGTGGTGCCCCTGGCGACGCCCTCGCAGTACTGGCTGAGGATGGTGCCCCAGGTGTCCTGGCTGCCGTAGAGGCCCTTGAACATGTTCTGCATGTCGGGGGCGACCCCGGCCGGGTCGGAGGACCACTGCGAGCCCCAGAACACCAGGTACACCTTGGGGGTGGGGGAGACCACGCCCTGGGTCGCGGCGGAGCGGACCGACAGGGTGTTGCCGGACGTCGCGGTCGGGCTCTTGGCGGTGGTGCCGGGGTGGAGCGGCTTGGCCCCGAAGTGGGCGGCGGCCGGGGCGGGTTGGGCCTCGGCGCCGGCGGCCAGGGCGGTGGTGCCGAAGGCGGCCAGGGCCAGCGCCGTGAGGGTGTGGGCGGCGGCCTTGAGGGGGGTGCGCATGTGTCTGCTCCCGGGTGTGAGGGTGTGGGAGGTTCGTCCGTACAGGCCTGCGGACCGGCCGGCCCGCGGGTTGAGCCCGGACACCACATCAACTCGGCCGTCCGTCCGTCCAGATGGTGGACGCGGGGCGGGGAACCCTTTGCCGTGCTCATACCAAGGCCTTGTCGCGCCGCCAGGGGCGGGGTGGGGGCAGGAGCGGGACCGGCGGCGACGGTGGGGGCGGTGCGACCGTAGGTCGGTACACGTCGAAGTTCCCGGACCGGATTACGGTCGGGAACTTCGGCCATTCCCCCGGGATTCACCGGGAGTTCCGCTATTCCAACGTGCGGACGGCCTTCGGTGGTTCAATTCCCGGTGTGTTGGGATGCGAACGCCCGCGGACACCGGCGTCCGTGGACGCGGAACAGCCCGCCGGCGGGGCCGGCGGGCTGTGGCGATCGAGTCCGGGTCAGCTAGGCCGAGGTCAGCGCGGCTTCTTGAAACCCAGGGTCGTGGCGTCCTTCTTGGTGTAGATGGTGCCGTCCGTGTCCTTGCTGAAGTCGCCGACCTTGGCGGCCGTGGGCGGGGTGTAGCGCTTGGGCAGCTGGATGTTCTTGGCCATGGTTCTCTCCTCTGCATCGAGGCCGAAGCCTGTGGATGGCGTGACTCCATTGGGACCGCTGGCCGCCGGGAGTGTCCAGTCGCATCGTCAGATCCGGCCAATGGCGGGGAAATTCACGTTTCCGCAGGTGGATCGCGGACGGAACGTCTTTCGGCCGGATCGGCCGGAACAGTAGTTGGGACACAGAAGTGAACTGTGGCAACAGGAGTGTCCATGCCAAACGCTTTCTTGACGACGTTCGAATGTGATGGAACGACAATCATCCTGCTTCTTTCGGTGGGTGAATGGCGTGATCCATGGGGGAAGTGGACCTTGCCCGGTTGTGTCGCCTTCCCCCGGTGGTGCACGGTTCCGGAGAACCGGCGGCACCCACGCCGCCGTGACACCTGGGGGTGGGCTCGTGCAGTCGCTCAACGACCACCTGGTGGTCCTTCCGGACTCCCCGGACGGCGCCCGGGTCCATCGCCGACTCGGCGACACGGCACCACGGTCCGTCGCCCACGCGTCCGGACGGCCCTGGCTGGCCGGGTCGTGGTCGCCGGAGGACCTGGTGGTGTCCGAGGCCGGCCCCGTCCGGGTCGCGGTCCACGGGCTGAGCCCGGTCGGGCAGGACCGCCTCGACGCCCTCACCCGCACGGTGCGCGAACTGTCCGACCTGGACGCGCTCGCCCGCAGCCTCCCCGGCAACACCCATGTGATCGCCTCGGCCCACGGCTGGGTGCGCTTCCAGGGCACCGTCACCGGCACCAGGGCGGTGTACACCGCCCTCGTGGACGGCGTGCCGATCGCCGCGGACCGGGCCGACGTGCTCGCCGGGCTCACCGGCGCCGAACCGGACGAGGACCTGATCGCCGCGAGCGTGACGTACGGCATGCTCTTCGCCCCGCTGGGCGAACGCAGTTGGTGGCGCGGCGTCCGGCAGGTCGCCCCCGACTCCTGCCTGCTGCTGCCCACCGCCGGCCCCGCCCGGGACGTCCGCTGGTGGCAGCCCCCGGAGCCCGACCTCCCGCTGGACCCCGGGGCCGCCGGAGTGCGCGAGCGGCTGCGCGAGGCGGTCGCCCTGCGCCGGCCCGACGGGCGGCTGTCGGCCGACCTCTCCGGCGGCATGGACTCCACCTCGCTGTGCTTCCTCGCCGCCGAACACCACCCCGACCTGCTGACCTTCTGCTGGACCGGCGGCAGCGCCATCAACGACGACCCGGTGTACGCCGCCCACGCCGCCCGCCTGCTGCCGGGCGCCCAGCACCTGAGCGTGCCGGACACCGACGCCCCGCCGGTGTTCTCCCCGCCGTACTGGGCGGTCGACACCGAGGCCCCGCGCGCCGCGACCCGCGGCATGAACGCCATCCGGTACGGGATCCGCCACCTCGTCGACCACGGCGCCACCCGGCACCTGGCCGGCCACGGCGCCGACGAACTGTTCACCGGCGGGGCCGCCTACCTGCGCACGCTCTTCCGCCACCGGCCGGTGACCGCCTGGCGCCAGCTCGGCGCCCACCGCGCCCTGAACAGCTGGCCGTTGCTGCCCAGCCTCGCCGGGCTGCTGCGCGGCGGAGACCTCGGCACCTGGTGGCGGCAGTGCGCCGACGACCTGGCCCGCACCGCCCCGCCGTCCCGGGGGCCCGCCCTCGGCTGGGGGGAGCGGCTCCCGGCCACACCCTGGGCCACCGGCGACGCGGTGCGCACCACCCAGCGGGTCTTCCACGAGGTCGCCGACCGGATCGTCCCGCTGGCCCGGGACCGGGGACAGCACGAGGCCCTCACCGCGCTGCGCAGCGCCGGCCCGGTGCTGCGCCTGGTCTGCCGCGAGTACACCGCCTCCGGGCTCCCGCTGGAACTGCCGTACCTGGACGACCGGGTGGTCGAGGCCGTGCTGGCCGTCCGGCCCCACGAGCGGTACAGCCCCTGGCAGTTCAAGCCCGTGCTGGCGACCGCGATGCGCGGGCTGGTGCCCGGGACGATCCTCGACCGGACCACCAAGGGCGACTGCGAGGAGCCCGTCGACCGCGCCCTCCAGGAACACGTCCCCGACCTGCTCGACCTGTTCGAGGACTCCCGGCTGGCGCACCTGGGCCTGATCGACCCGGACCGGCTCCGGACCACCCTGATCACACCCCCGCGCACCGAGGACGTCTGGTCCGCCCAACTGGAGGCCACGATCGGCGCCGAGCTGTGGTTGCGGGAGATCGCCGCCCGGCCCGGCGCGTTCGCCGCCCGCCCCGGCGCGCCCGCCGCATCGACCGAGCGGACCCTCAGCGGCACCGGCCGCCCCGGCCGCGCACCCCACCCCGAGGAGAATCCGTGACCAGCCCGCCCTACGCCCTCCGGGCCCGCACCCGGCTGCCCCTGCACCGGCGCCTGCTGCCGCTGGCCGCCGTGGCCGTCGCCCGGCCGCTGTCCACGCTGCGGCCCGACCGCCTCCAGGCCGTCCTCGGCGTCCTCAGTACCGGCGCCCGCCCGGGCACCGCCGCCCAGGCCTCCGAGGCCCGGGCCGCCGTCGTCGCCGTCAGCCTGCGCTGCGCCGTGCACAACTGCCTCCAACGCTCCATCGCCACCGCCCTGCTCTGCCGGTTCAGGGGCGCCTGGCCCACCTGGCAGGCCGGCGTGCGCACCACGCCCTTCGCCGCCCACGCCTGGGTCGAGGCGGAGGGCCGGGTCATCGACGAGCCCTACCCCGACGGCTACTTCCGGCCGCTGGTCACCGTCGCCCCCAAGCAGCCGGCGCGCACGGCCTGACGGCCCGACCCGCCCGCCGTCCCGGCCCGCACCGGCCCCGACCCGCCCGCCACCCCGACGCATCCGGAGAAGGCCCCGACCATGACGCTCCGCCTGACCGACCACACCGTGTCCACCGACACCGACGACGGCGCCGTGCTGCTCAGCCGGCGCACCGGGCACTACTGGCAGCTCAACCAGACCGGCGCCTACGCGCTCCAGCGGCTGCTGGACGGCAGCACCCTGGACCAGGTCGCCGAGGAGTTCGCCGACCACTTCGCCATCGCGCCGACCCAGGCGCGCCAGGACCTGACCGCCATGACCGAACGGCTGCGCACCTCCGGCCTCGTCGAGACCTGCTGACCGAGCACCCGACGCCCCACGAAGGGAGACGTGCGTACGATGCTCCGCCAGCTGTGGACCCTCACCAGGGGCCGGCGACGCGCCCTGGGCGCCGCCCTGCTGCTCACCCTGACCGCCGCCGGAGTCGGCGTCGCGCAGCCGCTGGCGGCCAAGGGCGTGGTCGACGCCGTCACCTCGCACCGACCGCTGCTGCTGCCGTGCGCCGTCCTCGTCCTGCTGCTGCTCACCCAGGCACTGATCGGGGCCTGCGCCACCTTCCTGCTGGAACGCACCGGCGAGCGCTTCGTGCTGGGCCTGCGCACCGGTCTGACCGCGCACCTGCTGCGGGTCCGGATGGACGCCTTCGACCGCCAGCGGGTCGGCGACCTGATGGCGCGCGCCTCGACGGACGTGGTCGTGCTGCGCGAGGCGCTGACCCACGTCTCGGTCCAGATCGCCACCAACCTGTGCGTCGCGCTGGGCAGCGTCGTCGCCATGTTCGTGCTGGACCCGCTGCTGATGCTGCTCATCCTGGGGGTGCTGCTCGGCTGCGGCCTGGTGATCAACCGGCTGTCGGCCGAGATCGGCCGCACCTCCACGGCGCTGCAGACCGCGGTGGGCGCGATCTCCGCCGGACTGGAGCGCGCCCTGTCCGCGCTGCGCACCGTCCGGGCCAACCGTGCCGAGCAGCGGGAGATCGACCACCTCGACGCCCTCGCGCACCGCGCCTACGACGCCGCGGTGCGCAGCGCCCGGCTCACCGCCGTGGTCGCCCCCACCGCCCAACTCGCCATCAACGCCGCCTTCATCCTGGTGCTGCTGTTCGGCACGGCCCGGGTCGACCAGGGCGCCCTGTCGCTCGGCGCCCTGGTGGCGATGCTGCTCTACGCCTCCCAACTCACCGGCCCCGTCACCGAACTGATGGAGGGCATCGCCTCGGTGAACCGGGCCAAGGGGTCCGTGGAACGCGTCCAGGAGGTGTACGCGCTCCCCGTCGAGGAGGACACCCCGGCCCGGCCCGGCCGTGCCACCCCGCCGCGCCCCGCCGGCCGCGGTCCGGCGCCCGCGCTGGAACTGCGCGACCTGCGGTTCGGCTACAGCCCGGACGCCCCCGTCCTCCAAGGGCTCTCCCTCACCGTGCCGCAGCACGCGCTGGTCGCCCTGGTGGGACCGTCGGGGGCCGGGAAGTCGACCACCTTCGCCCTGATCAACCGCTTCTACGAACCCTGGAGCGGCAGCCTGCGGATCGACGGGCAGCCCGCCGCCGACCTCGGCCTCGCCCAGTGGCGCTCCCACCTCGGCTGGGTCGAACAGGACTGCCCGATCCTGCACGGAACCCTGCGCGACAACCTCCGCTACGCCGCGCCGGACGCCACCGACGAGCGGCTCCGGCAGGTCCTCGACCTGGTCAACCTCACCGGGAAGGTGAACCGCCTGCCGGACGGGCTCGACAGCGAGGTCGGCGAACGCGGCGTACGCCTCTCCAGCGGCGAACGGCAACGCGTCGCCATCGCCCGCGCCCTCCTTGCCCGCCCCCGGCTGCTGCTGATGGACGAACCCACCGCCCACCTCGACCCGGCCAACGAAGCCGCCCTGACGCTCAACCTGCACGCCCTCCGGGAGGAGTGCGCCATCCTCGTCATCGCCCACCGGATGTCCACCATCGAGGCGGCCGACACCGTCGTCATGCTCTCCGACGGCACCGCCACCGCCACCGGCACCTACCCCGAACTCTTCCACGGCCACCCGGACTTCCGGCAGCTCGCGGGCCACCACCGGCCAGGCTGACTGATCATCACCGGGAGGGGGTTGTCAACCGGCCCGCCCCCGAACGCGTGTCACAGTCCCGTCCCTGTCATGTCCTGGTGATTGTGACGCCGGAGGTGCCACCGAATCCGGTGGGCCGACGTCTTGTGGAGTGTTCCAAGCAGTCAGCACACACCGTCATCGGGGAGCCACCATGTCCGTCCGCCACCGTCGTCCGCTGCTCGTCGCCACCGTTCTCGCCGGCGCGGGGCTGGCGCTGACCGCCTGCGGGCCCGACAACACCGACACGGCCGCCGGGCCGGCGCCCTCCGCGAGCAACACGGTGGCCGCGAAGCCGACGGTGGGCGGTCCGGCCCCGGCGGGCGCGCCCACCACGGGCACGGGCGCGCGGCCCACCACGCACGCGCCGTCCGGCGGCAGCACCAAGTCCGGCTCCGGGGGCGCGGCCGGTGGCCCGTGCGACGTCCAGAACCTCTCGATCCACCTGTCGGCCCGCTCCGGCGCGCCCAGCCAGCGGGTGATCGAGGTGCAGAACAAGGGCGGCGGCGCGTGCACCCTGAGCGCCACGCCGGGTGTGGACCTGGGCAACTCCGCGACCCGCGACCAGAGCAAGAACCTCAAGCCGATCCTCGCCGCCGGGACCATGCGGTACACCGTCGCGGCGGGCAAGACCGCCTACGTGGTGCTCGACCTCGACCCGAGCGGTGCCACCGCCGGGACCACCCCCGGCATCAACGAGGTCAACGTGCTGGCCGACGACGAGGACGGCAACATGCCGCTGGCGAGCATCCAGAACTTCCCGCTCGGGGCCGACGCCAAGGTCCTGAACCCCTCGATGGGCATGTACCGGGCCACCCTGGCCGAGGCCGTCGCCTCCGTGGCCTCCGCTCCCAACTAAGCCTCTCCTGTGCGTTCGTGGGCCCGGCGGCAGCTGCCGCCGGGCCCACGGTCGTCCGGTTCGCGCTCAGCGGGCGAGCAGCTCCGGCGCGCGGTGGGCCACCGTGCGCTCCGCCTCGCGCCGGCCGCGCGGGCCCAGCCGGGCGAGCAGGTGGTGGTCGACGGCGCCGCGGTGGATCCAGATCCCGGCGAGCGACTCGGCGCACAGGTCCACCAGGGTCTCGTCCGGCTGGGCCGGATCACCGGCGACCCCGGCTAGCGCCGCGACCACCTGGTCGGACGGGAAGTCCTCCAACTGCGAGGCCGCGTCGTACCGTTCGTCCGTCCTGACACCGGCCGCCGTGCCGAGCAGGATGCCGATGAGCAGGGCCTCCTGCTCGCCGGGCAGGTAGTCGCGCCGGGCCACCGGTCGCTCCGCGGGCTCCTGGCGGGGTCTCCGCCGGCCCCACGAAAAGGTCTTCAACGGACTTCTCCCCCGGTGCGTCCCGCCGCGCTTCTCGGCACCGACCCTACCGCCGTCACGATCACCGGCGAGCTCGCCCCCGGCGCGCGCTGCCGTCCCGGGCGGGGCGCTCAGCCGCGGCCGGGTCCCGCCGTGCGGGCGAGGCGGGCCGGAGCGCCGCCCGGGGCCGCGGCGAACTGCGCGCCCGGTCCGCCGGGGACGCCGGCCGGTCCGGTCGGAGAGCCACCCGGAGGCGAGGTGGCCGAGGAACGACGCGGCGATGAACACCGCCAGGTGCCCGCTGCTCTTCGTCACCGAGAGGTGCCGGGTGGTGTGGAGATGGGTGAGCAGGGCGTGTCGGGCGGGCGGACGGGGTACCGGAAGTGCATGGCAGTCTTCCGAAAGCCGGGGCGCTTCAAGCGGCCGGACCGTTCCGGTCCGGTGCGTCCCGGGCCCGTTCCCCGGGGGGAGTCCGGTCCGGAGGGGGGTCTGGCCGAGGGCCTCGCCGAGCTGGTGGAGGGGGCCGAGCAGCCCACCGGGGCCTGGCAGGTCGCCGAGTACCACGCGGAGCGCGGGCGGGGGCGGGCGCTGGTGGCGGGCGTGGCCGGGCGGCTGGGCAGCGGGGGGCGGGCAGCGGCCCGGGGCGCGGCGCTCGGCGGCAAGGCGCTGACCGAGCAGCTGGTGCGTACGGCGCCGCGGATCCCGGTCCGCGACCTCGCGACCCTGCGCTCCCAGCACCCGGACGCGGCCGACCCCGAGCGGCTGGCCGACCTTCTGGTGGCCGGTGCCACCCGGGCCTCCGCCGCCCTCGGCGCGGGCGTCGGGGCGGCGGCCATGCTGCCGGTGCCGCCCGCGATGCCGCTGGAGATCGCGGCCGAGACGCTGGCGGTCGCGGCCGTGGAGGTGAAGCTGATCGCCGAGCTGCACGAGGTCTACGGCGTCCCGGCGCAGGGCAGTGCCACCCAGCGGGCCGGGGCCTACCTGGGGGCCTGGGCGAACCGCCGGGGGATCGACGCCATGCTGCTGACCCGCCCGGCGGGCTTCGCGGCGCTGGCCCTGGGGGCGGAGGTGCGCCAGCAGGTGCGGCGCCGGCTCACCCGCAGCTGGATGCGCCGGCTGCCGTCCGTGACCCCGCTGCTGCTGGGCGCGGGCATCGGCGCGACGGTCAACCGGCGGGACACCCGACGGCTGGCCGGGCAGGTCCGCGACGACCTGCGGTCGCGTCCGCCGACGGACCGCGGGTACTGGGCGGCGGCCGGGCCGGCGGTCGAGGGCGAGATCGTGCCCTGACCCCCTGGACCCCTGACCCTCTGGACCCCATGACCGCTCGGACCCGGTGCGACGGGGTGGCGGGGGCTGTGCTGGGATGGGGTCCTGACCAGCTGAGGAGGGTGTTGTGACCGCGGAGTCGCATGCGGACTGCGGTCCGGTGCATCCCCTTGACCCGGACGCGCCGGTGTTCGTGTCGAAGCGCGTGCACCGCGGGGAGCCCGTGGTGAGCGTGTTCCTCGACCGGGACGGCGACTGGCAGGCGTTCTCGGCCACCGAGCCGCGGTGGTGGAAGGGCGGCCCGAAGCTGGTCCATGCCGCGCACCTGCTGGGCGGTGATCCGTCCCTGGCCGAGCTGCCGGCCCTGCCGCTCGGCCACTGGACGACCCGTACGGACGCCTCGTCGACGCAGTGGCAGGTCTTCCGGGGCTGACCGGGCCCCGATACAGGCCCGAGGCGAAGTGTGGCGTCAGTCGAGGAGGCCGAGGCGCGGCCCGCCCCGCTCGTGCAGCCGGCGGAGGAAGCCGAGCACCCCGGCGGAGCCGCCGGCCCAGGTGGCGCTCGGCCGGGCGAGGCCGGTGTCCGGGAACACCGGACGGGACGGCGGGCCGCCGCTGCGGCTCAGGAGGATCGCCGCGACGGCGTCGGCGGCGTCCCAGAACTCCTCGGCTCCGGTACCGCCGCCCGGGCCGGTGCCCGGGCCGGACGCGACGGCGACGTCCACCAGCAGCTCACCGACCCCGGCCAGCCCGCAGCACTGGGCGACCAGCGGCATCCGGGGCGCGAGCGCGGCGCAGGTGCGGGCGGTCTGCCGGGCGAGGTCCAGGTACCCGGGTTCGGCCAGCCGGTCAGCGGCCCGGACCAGCACCGATCCGACCCCGGCCAGGCCCCGGCACCAGGAGCCGTAGCGGCGGGTCGCCCCCGGCGCGGTGGCCCGGGCGATCAGCGCCGGGATGTCGGCGGCGAGTCGGGCGCAGGCCTGCGTCGGCCCGGTCGCCGCCGGTGCTCCCGTACTCCAGCAGGAAGTAGGCGACGCCCGCGGTGCCGTGTGCCAGGCCCTCGCGCAGTGCGGCACTGCCCGGCGTGTCCGCCCCGGCGGGTGACAGACGGGCCCGGCCGGTGGCCAGCAGCCGGGCGCACTCGGCGGCGACGGCGAGGTGCCGGTCCCGCCCGGCGGGATGGGCCCGGGCGAGCAGCAGCCGGCCGATGCCGATTCCGGCGACGCCCTCGATCAGGTCGGCCTCGGGCGGTCCGCCGTCCGGGCCGTGGGCGGGCAGGTCCTCGCCTCCGCCGATGGGCGACCCGGCCCGGGCGAGGAACAGGTCGACCCCGGTGCGGCCCGAGTAGAACCCCGGGGACAGCCGCCGGGACTGCCCCGCCGTCCACTCGGCCAGCGCCGCCACGGCCTCCGGCACGCCGGGCCGGTGGAGGTGGTGGAGGAGTTCCAGGCCGAGTCCCGCGCTGCCGCCGTAGACGTCGATCGGCGTCGGGACGGCCGCTCGGGCGGCGAGCACCGGGTCGGCGATCCGGTGCGCCTCGGCGACGCAGTACGCGGTGGTGTGCTCGACGACCTCGCGGAGCCGGTCGGGGTCGAGCCGGTAGCGGCGTGGCAGCGGCGGGGGTGGTGTCCGGACGGCCTTGCCACCGCGGAGCCGGTCCGCGCCGGTGGTGCGGACAGCCGGGTCGGGGCTGGTCAACTCGGCGATCAGTGAGCGGAGTTGACGGTGCTCCTCGCCGGGCAGGGCCCAGGCCAGCCCGGCCAGGGTGCGCTCCCGGTTGACGGCGGCGTCGCCGTCGACGATCACCGGGTCCAGCCCGGTGGCGGCGAAGCCGAGGGTCGCGCCCAGGGCGTGGAAGTCGTCGGCGGGCCGCGCGGGTTGCCCGGGCGGGCGGCGTACCGGGTCGCTGTAGCCGGGGGTCGAGCCGTCCGGGCCGGTGCCGTCCAGCGCGCTGATGCCGAAGTCGACCAGGTGGCAGCGGCCTTCGGCGTCCAGTGCGACGTTGTCGGGTTTGAGGTCGCGGACGACCACGCCCCGGCGGTGGATGCCGTCCAGCAGGCGCAGCAGCCGGTGGGCCAGTTCGGCGAGCCGGGCGGCCTCGTACGGGCCGTGCTCCTGGACGTCCCGGCGCAGGTCCCGGTCGCCGCAGCTGGTCATCACCAGGTACTCGTCCGAGCGGTGCCGGAACGCGTCGAGGGCCCGGGGCACGCCGGGGAGGCCGTCGAGTGCGGTGAGCACCGCCCGTTCGTTGCGCAGCCGGTCGCGGGCGTCGGCGCCGGACTCGTCCTCGGCGACGAAGGCCCGGGCCTGCTTGACGACCACGGGCCGTCCGGTGGTCAGGTCCACCGCCCGGTAGACGTTGCCCTGGGGTTTGCGGGCGATGCCGCCGGTGATCCGGTAGCGGCCGCCGCCGAGTCCGGGGGAGTCCTGGGTGGGCACCGCCTTGTGCGGGAACGGGTCCTCGGCCCAGGGCGGGCACCGGTAGGAGCCGGCCGCCAGCCCGTCGAAGGCCCGGCCGTCGGGGCCGACCATGACGGACTCCAGGCGGCCGCCGCGCCCGGTGCGGTAGTCGCCGGTGAAGGGCCCGTACCGGTAGTAGACGGGGGCGTCGGGGTCGACCCGCCGGTCGCTCACGACCTGCGGTCCCTGCTGCCCGCGCAGCGCCGCGACCAGTTCCGCGGCCAGTGCGACGGCGGTGCCCGGCGCCGGGTAGACGGTGAGCGCCTTGCCGACCGAAGCGGCGCTCCGCGCACCGGAGTTGAGCTCCCGCAGCACCTCGGGGCCGCGCGCCCACTTGGCGTGGCAGACGTGCCGGGCCAGCACGGGCAGGGCGAGGGCGAGCAGGGTGTCGAGCCCGCCGGGGCGGGCCGAGACGTGCAGCTTCCAACCGTGCTCCACCGCCGGCATCCGCGGGTCGTTCAGGTACGACCAGGTCTCGTCGGACCGGTCGCCGCGTCCGGCGGTGGAACCGGTCACCGTCAGGAGTTGAAGTCGCAGGCGAAGCGGGTGGTGGCGGTCACCCACGGGTCGGCGAGACATGCTGTGGCCTCGCGGTCGCCGCGGTCGTCGTCCTCGAACGCGATGGTCTCGTCATCGACCAGCAGCGGACCCGCGTCGCGGATCTCCTCGATCATGGTTCCGGGCATGGGAAACCTCCAGATCTTGTCGTGCCTCCGGTGATGGTGCGGGCCGCGGCCCCTGCGGCTGACCGAGCGGGCCGGGATCCCGAAGCACGAAGGTAGGGAGGAACGTTCCGCCTGACAAGGGGTCAGGACGCACCAACTCCACTTCCCGGACACATCCGTGGAGGAACGGTAAACACCGCTCGCGATGCTCAGGAGCTGACGCCGACCGCGTGCCGGAAGCTCGTCGGGTCGGTGACCAGGTCCAGCATGGCCCGGGCGACGTCGGCGCGCGGCACGGTGGACCCGGCGGGCCCGGACTCTACGGCGTGCCGGTAGCGGCCCCGGCCCGGCCGGTCGGTCAGTCGCGGCGGCCGGACGGCCGTCCAGTCCAGGTCGCTCGCGCGCAGCACGCCTTCCATCGCCTCCAGGTCGGTGTACACGTCCCGGAGCACCGCCCAGAGCAGCGGGCCGAAGGCCTTCGCGGCGAGCAGCGGCTGCCCGGCCCCGGAGCGGTTGAGCGGGGCGGCGCTGACCACCAGGAGGCGGCGCACCCCGGTGGCCGTCATGGCGGCGGCCGCCGCGCGGGCGGAGTTGGAGGCGGGTTTGAGTGGATCGCGCCGGCCGGCCTGGCCGATGGCCGAGAGGACGGCGTCGGCGCCCGCGACCACCGGCTCCAGCGAGGCGGCGTCGAGGGCGTCGGCCTTGACCACGGTCAGCCGGTCGTGTCGGAGGGGGAGTCGGGCCGGGTCGCGGACGGCGGCCGTGACCAGGTGTCCGTCGGCGAGGGCGAGGGTGACCAGCTGGCGGCCGATGCCGCCGGTGGCGCCCAGGACGGTGAGTTTCATGGCCCCTCCCGTGGGGTGGGTGAGTGCTCACTTCTGCTGTCCTCTTCATGGTGGGTGAGTGCTCACCCACCTGTCAAGGTAGGCTGGTGCCCATGACGAACGAGGGGAACCGCGAGGACGGCCGGCCGCTCACCGGCGGGGCGCTGACCAGGGCCCGGGTGCTGGATGCCGCCGCCCGGCTGATCGGCACGGTCGGACTGGTCCGCGCCACCACGAAGCAGATCGCGCGGGAGGCCGGCTGCTCGGAGGCGGCGCTGTACAAGCACTTCCGGGACAAGGAGGACATCTTCGTCCGCGTCCTGCGCGAACGCGCCCCGCGCCTGGCCGCGGCCGTCGCCGAACTCCCCGACCGGGCCGGGCAGGGCTCGGTGCCCGAGCACCTGGAGGCGGTCGTGCTGATCGCCGTGCCGTTCTACCGGCAGTCCTTCCCGATGGCCGGCGGCCTGCTCGCCAGCCCCGAGCTGCTCGCCGCCCACCGCCGCAAGCTCGACGACGCCGGTCCGCACCACGTCAGCTCCCACCTGGCCGAGTACCTGCGCGCCGAACAGCGGCTCGGCCGGGTCGCCGCCGACGTCGACCCGCACGCCGCCGCGATGCTGCTGATCGGCGCCTGCTTCCACCGGGCCTTCCTGGAGGTCTTCTACGCCGGGGAGGCCCCGGCCGAGGCGCTGGTGCCCGCGGATCCGGAGGAGTTCGCGGCGGCGACGGTCCGGGCCCTGGTCGGCGGGATCGAAGCCCCGGAGGCCTGAGGCATTCGGCCGAGGATGTCGCGCGGGGTGACCGGCCCGATGCCTAGCGTGACCTCCTGGGGGATCCGAGACTTCCGCGGGCCCGGCCCGCGCCCCAGGAGGCAGTACCCATGAGAGTTCGTTCGAGCGCGCTGCTGAGCACCGCCGTGAGCGTCGTCCTGACCGTCGGCCTGACCGCCGCAGCGGCGACGCCGGCCGGGGCCGCCGAGCCGCGGCCGTTCCTCGACCGGCTGGACACCGTGTCCCTCGTCGCGTCCACCGTCCCGGAGAACGGCGACGTGAACCCGTACGGCGTGTTCACGGTCCGGGAGAGCGTCGGCGACCTGCACCGGGGCGACGTCCTGATCAGCAACTTCAACAACTCGGCGAACCCGCCGGCCGGCGAGCAGGGCACCGGCACCACGCTGGTCCAGGTCGCCCCGGACGGCACCAGGACCACGTTCGCCACGATCGACCCGAACAACCTGCCGGGACCGTGCCCCGGCGGGCTCGGCCTCACCACGGCGCTGACCGTGCTGCCCGGCGGCTGGGTGGTGGTCGGCAGCCTCCCCACCTCGGACGGCACATCCGCCACCGCCCAGGCCGGCTGCCTGCTGGTGCTCGACAAGCACGGCACCGTCCGGGAGACCATCGCCGGGGACGGCATCAACGGCCCGTGGGACATGACGGCCGTCAGCACCGGCGGGCGGAGCGAGCTGTTCGTCACCAACGTGCTCAACGACACGGTCGCCGGCGGCGCCGCGCAGGTCGACGAGGGCACCGTCCTGCGGATCACCCTGACCACCGAGGGCGACCGGCCACCGACCCGCACGGCCACCACCGTGATCGGCTCCGGCTTCGCTGAGCGGACCGACCCGGCCGCCCTCGTGGTCGGCCCCACCGGGGTGGGCCTGCACGACGGCACGCTCTACGTCGCGGACACCGCGCTCAGCCGGATCACCGCCATCCCCGACGCGCTCACCCGCGAGAGCAGCGCCGGCACCGGCCGGGTCGTCACCTCGGGCGGCAACCTCAACGCCCCGCTGGGCATGGCGATCACGCCGCGGGGTGACATCCTCACCGTCAACGGCGGGGACGGCAACATCGTCGAGACCGACCGGGCGGGCCGCCAGGTGGCGGTCAAGACGATCAACAACGAGGGCACTCCGCCCGGCGCGGGCGCGCTCTTCGGCCTCGACTTGAACCTCGACCACGAAGCGGTCTACTTCGTCAACGACGCGGACAACGTCCTCGACGTCCTGCACTGACGGCGGGCGCCCTCGGGCCGGAGCCCGTCCGGCCCGGGGCGGAGCGGTCCGGTGGCTTCGGCCTCAGGAGAGCTTCGCTCCGGGGGCGAAGGCGGGCAGCTTCTGGAGACTGCTGCGCACGGCCTCGGCGCCGTACTCGAACATCTGCCGCTCGTAGGCGTCGACCGCGCCGAGCAGGTCGCGGCGGCCTTCGTCGGCCTCGACCAGGCGGCGGCGCAGCAGATCGGCGTCGCGCAGCGCGGTGTTCGCGCCGTTGCCGCCGGTCGGGGAGGTGGCGTGGATCGCGTCGCCGAGCAGCGTGACCGGGCCGCAGGCCCAGCGCTCGCCGGGCTCGACCACCCGGATGGAGAGCAGCGTGCTGTTGTCGGGGTCGGCCTGCTCGATCAGCGCGCGCAGCTGGGGGTGCCAGCCTGCCATCCTGGACAGCACGGCGTCCTGCGCGGTCAGGTCCTCCAGCGACCCGTTCGGCGGCAGGATCATGGCCCAGCGCACGTAGTCGCCGATGTCGGGCAGTGTGACCTCGGGGGCCAGTCGCTCGGCGGCCTGCTGCGGCGGGGTGCGGAAGCGCATCGCGCCGAGCAGCAGGCTGACGCCGTCGCCGGTGATCTTCGAGCCGTAGGCCTTGGACAGGTCGGCGAACTCGTCGGTCAGCGGGGTGCGGCCGATGACGAACCGGACGCCGGTGTCGGTCGGGGCGGTCCGCGGTGAGAGCACCCCGCGGACCGCGGAGGTGACGCCGTCCGCGCCGACGAGCAGGTCGGCGGTGGCCGGGTCGCGGCGGGCGAACCGGGCCCGGACCTGGCCGTCGGCCAGCACGTCGTAGCCGGTCAGGGCGGCATCGGTGTGCACGGTGAGGCCGGTCAGCAACAGCTGTCGCAGCACCTGCCGGTCGACCACGATGCCGGTCCGGCTCGCGCCGAGCCTGCCGATCTCGTTCAACTGCGGGTCCAGGACCAGCTGTTCGGCGGAGGCGTCCATGACGATCTCGTCCAGCAGCGGGTGCCAGCGCGTCGGCAGGCAGTCGCGCACCGCCTGGAATCCGACCGGGTCGAGCACGAGCCGGTAGCCCTGGAACCGGGCGGCGATCTCCGGGTCGCGCTCGAACACCTCGGCCTCGATCCCGGCTCCGCGCAGACCCTGCGCGAGGGCCAGACCTCCGAGGCCGGCTCCGACGACGGAAACGCGCATCACACACCTCCAGGAGAGCGGGACGAACTTTGTTCGTCCTGACGATCTAAGTTCTACGCAACGAACATTGATCGTGTCAAGGTAGAGTGGTCGACATGCCCGCCGATCCCCGCCAGCGACGCGCAGCCCGCCACGCCCAACCCGCGGCGGAGGCCGCCGCACCGACGCCACGCAAGAAGCCGATCACCGTCGAACGGATCACCGACGCCGCCCTGGAGGTCGTCGCCGCCGAGGGGTACGACGCGCTGACCATCCGCCGGGTCGCCGCCGTGCTCGGCACCGGTCCGTCGTCGCTGTACGCGCACATCGTCAACAAGGACGACATCGACGATCTGCTGATCGGCCGGCTCTACGCCGAGGTCGTACTCCCGGAGCCGGATCCGGCCGCCTGGCGCGATCAACTGCTCGGGGTGTACACGCAGATCCGCGATCTGTACCTGGAGTACCCCGGAGTCTCGCGCGCCGCGCTGGCCACGGTGTCGACCAACCTGGAGACGCTGCGGGTCGGCGAAGGAATCCTGGCGATCCTGCTCGCGGGCGGCATCGAGCCGAGGGCGGCCGGCTGGGCCCGTGACGCGATGTCCCTCTACGTCAGCGCCTACGCGCTGGAGCAGTCGCTGGTCCGGCGACGGCGCGGGCACCCGGATCAGGAATGGGTGCTCAGCCGGGAGGAGTTGTTGGACCGCTTCACCGCACTGCCCGCCGAGCGGTTCCCGCAGACCCGACGCCATGCCGCGGAGCTGATCTCCGGCACCGGACCCGACCGCTTCGAGTTCGCCCTCGGCCAGCTCATGAACAACCTGCGGCCCGCGACCGGTTGACCTGCGGCGTGGGGGCACGCCGCCTTCACCCGCACACCCGTGATCCCGGCACGACACGATCGACAGACAACGGAGTACCGGGTGAGTCAAGCCCCCACCACGTCAACCGCCGGCGTTCCCGGGGGAGTCGGCGACGCACGCCCGTCCTGGCCGGTGCGGCGCGGGCTGCTGCCGGAGTCCGGTCCCCAGCGGAAGCTGGCCCTGGCCGGCTTCGTCAACCAGCTCGGCACCGCGGCCTTCCTGGCGACCGTGCCGCTGTACGCCCATCAGGTGATCCAGCTGTCCGTCGGGCAGGTCGGACTCGCTCTCGGCCTCGCGGGAGTGCTCGGTCTGGTCGCCGGGATCCCGGTGGGACAGCTGGCCGACCGCCGCGGCCCGCGGGACATCTTCGTGGTCACTCTGCTGATCCAGGCGCTGTCCATGCTGTCGCTGCTGTTCGCCCACTCGTTCCTGGCGTTCACGCTGGCCGTGGCCGTGACGGACCTCGCCGGCGCGTCCGGCGGTGCGGCCCGCGGCCCGTTGATCCGCCGCTTCGGCGGTGACGAGGTGCCGAGGTTCCGCTCCTACCTGCGCTCGGTGGCCATGCTCGCCGGGACCTTCGGCGCGATGGCGGCCGGAGCGGTGGTGCAGATCGACAGCGACCTCGCCTACCGCGTCCTCATCCTCGGCAACGCGCTGACGTTCATCGGCAGTGCCGCCGTCCTGGTCGGGCTGCCCAGGCTCGCCCCCTTGGCGCCCCCGCGCGAGGAGGGCCGGTGGATCGCGCTCAAGGACAAGCCGTACCTGGCGTTCGTCGTGCTCGACGGCATCCTGTGGATCCAGAGCGAGGTGCTGTCGTTCGCGCTGCCGCTGTGGGTGGTCCTGCACACCGACGCACCGCGGTGGTTCGTCGGTCCGGCGATCGCCGTCAACACCGTGATGGTGGTGTTGCTGCAGATCCGGACCGGTCGCGGGGTCAGGGGCGGCACGGTCGCCGGCCGGGCCGTCCGCCGCGCCGGGCTGGCGTTCATGGTCGGCATGGCGGTCATCGCGACGGCCTCCGGAGTACCCGGCTGGGCCGCCGTGGCCGTCATGACGGTGGGCGTCGCCGTTCACACGGTGGGCTCGCTGTGGCATGCGGCCGGGTCGCTGGAACTGCGGTTCCGGCTGGCTCCCGCACACGCCCAGGGCCAGTACTCCGGAGTGTTCGGCATGGGCATGGGCCTGTGCTACACCGTCGCACCGAGCCTGCTGGGCCTGCTCTGCGTGACCTGGGGGACGCCCGGCTGGCTCGTGATGGGCGGCGTGTTCGTCGCGGCCGGCCTCGCCATGCCCCAGGTGGTCCGGTGGGCGGGCCGCAGCCGGGAGTTGGCGGACACCGCCGCCTGAGCCGCCCCGGGGGCCGGATCACCCTGACGGTTCGTCGGAGTGGCGGGCGGGCCGGCCGTCAGGGGCCGGGGGCGAGGTAGCGGCGGCCCGGTATCTGTTCGAAGATCAGGTTGGTGCGGGTCTGGGCCACCGCGGGGTGGGTGGTGAGGTGGTCGACGACGAAGTCGCGCAGCGACTCGGGGCCCGCGACGCCGACGTGCAGCAGGTAGTCGTCCGAGCCGGCCATGTGGAAGACGGCGAGGACGCCGGGCAGGTCGGGGGCGGTGCTGCGGAAGCTCTCGTTCTGCTCCCGGGTGTGGGCGCGCAGCCGCACCGAGATCATCGCCTGGAGCGGCAGGCCGATCGCGGCCGGGTCGAGTTCGGCGCGGAAGCCGCGGATGATGCCGCGGTCCCGGAGGGTGCGGACCCGGGCCAGGCAGGTGGAGGGGGCGATGCCGACGGCGGCCGCGAGGGCGTTGTTCGGGAGGCGGGCGTCGTCGGCCAGGGCGCGGACGATCGCCCGGTCGACGTCGTCGAGGGGTGAGCGCCTGACCTGCGGATTGTTCGGCATGCCTGCCAGGATCCCAGCCCGTTCCGCAGATTCGCAAACCTGATCGACCCGGAACCGAATGTTCTTCGGAAGGGCTTCCCCCGGGCGCCCGAAAGTTCCATCCTTACCGACGGTCCTCCCCGGCACCCAGGGTGACGGTGGCGACCTCCCGCCGTCGTCCCCGCACCTCCGGAGCGCCCCGCCCATGAGCCCGACCGCCTTCCCCTCCGCCGCGACCGCCGTCGACCCCGGTCCGGAGCTGGACGGCGGCGACTTCGCCCTCCCCGAGGGAGGCCTGGACGAGGCCGGGCGGCTGCGCGCGCTCGACGCGGTGGACGAGTACCTGACCCGCAAGCGCAAGCACCTGGTCGGCTACCAGGCCACCCAGGACATGCAGGGCACCGCGCTGGACCTCGCCCGGTTCCTGCCGAACAACATCAACAACCTCGGGGACCCGTTCCAGAGCGGCGGCTACAAGCCCAACACCAAGGTCGTCGAGCGGGCCGTGCTCGACTACTACGCCAAGCTCTGGCACGCCGAGCGCCCGCACGACCCGGCCGACCCGGAGTCCTACTGGGGCTACATGCTGTCCATGGGCTCCACCGAGGGCAACATGTACGCCCTGTGGAACGCCCGGGACTACCTGAGCGGCAAGGCGCTGATCCAGCCGCCGACCGAGCCCCTGGACGCGGTGCGCTACGTCAAGGCCGACCCCGACCGGCGGAACCCGAACGCCCACCACCCGGTGGCGTTCTACTCCGAGGACACCCACTACTCCTTCGCCAAGGCCGTCGCCGTGCTGGGCGTGGAGACCTTCCACGCCGTCGGCCTGGAGAAGTACCCGGACGAGTGCCCGCTGGTCGACCCGGTGACCGGCCGCCGCGACTGGCCCACCGAGGTGCCGTCCCGCCCGGGCCCGTCCGGCCTGTCCTGGGACGGCACCGGGGAGATAGACGTCGACGCGCTCGCCGTCCTGGTCGAGTTCTTCGCCGCCAAGGGCCACCCGGTCTTCGTCAACCTCAACCTCGGCAGCACCTTCAAGGGCGCCCACGACGACGTCCGCGCGGTCTGCGAGCGGCTGCTGCCGATCTTCGAGCGGCACGGGCTGGTGCGCCGCGAGGTCGTCTACGGCAGCTGCCCGCGGACCGGCCGTCCACTGGTCGACGTGCGCCGCGGCTTCTGGATCCACGTGGACGGCGCACTCGGCGCCGGCTACGCGCCGTTCCTGCGGCTGGCCGCCCAGGACCCGGAGGCGTACGGCTGGACGCCCGAGGCGGAGCTGCCCGAGTTCGACTTCGGGCTGCGGCTGCCCACCGCCGGGCACGGCGAGGTCGACATGGTCTCCTCGATCGCGATGAGCGGCCACAAGTGGGCCGGCGCGCCGTGGCCGTGCGGCATCTACATGACCAAGGTGAAGTACCAGATCTCGCCGCCGTCCCAGCCCGACTACATCGGCGCGCCGGACACCACCTTCGCCGGCTCCCGCAACGGGTTCTCCCCGCTGATCCTCTGGGACCACCTGTCCCGGTACTCCTACCGCGACCAGGTCGGCCGGATCCGCGAGGCCCAGGAGCTCGCCGCCTACCTGGAGCGGCGCCTGACCGCGATGGAGCGGGAGCTCGGCGTCGAGCTCTGGCCGGCCCGCACCCCGGGCGCGGTCACCGTGCGGTTCCGCAAGCCGAGCCCGGAGCTGGTGGCCAAGTGGTCGCTGTCCTCCCAGGACGTGGTGATGGTCCCGGGCGACGAGACCACCCGGCGCAGCTACGTGCACGTCTTCGTGATGCCCTCGGTGGACCGGGCCAAGCTGGACGCCCTGCTCGCCGAGCTCGCCGAGGACCCGGTGGTCCTGGGCGCCTCCTGACGACCGGCAGGCCGGGGCGGGCGGCCGGTCGTCAGAGGTTGGTCAGCCGGTCGCCTTGGCGTCCTGGAGCACGTGGTCGACGCAGACCGCGAGGACGACCAGCAGCAGGGCGTCCTGCTGCTCCAGGACGTCGACGGCGTAGGCGTCGCGGATGGTGAACCAGCGCCGGGAGACGTGCGCCAGGGTGGTGCCCTCGTGCTGGATGTCGAACTCGCGGTCCCACAGGTTGCCGTTGATCCGCAGCCGGCGGCCGTCGCCGAGGCGGACCTTGAAGCGGTCGCCGAAGAGCGTGAACATCTTCTTGCTGATCTTGGCGGTCAGCTCGCCGTTCTGCTTGATCAGCAGGGTGTGGTGGATGGTGAAGGCCTTGCGGACGATGCTCGCGACGTGCTCGCCGCGGGTGTCCTCCAGGGCGAAGGTGCGGCGCAGCCGGAAGAACTTCCGGTTCACCCGGTAGAGCTTCTCCCGGTGCTCGGTCTCTATCCAGGCCTCTTCGTGGAAGGCGAACATGCGGTCGCGGACCAGGTAGCGCACTGTGGGTCCCCCCGTGGTGGTGCCGCCGGCCCCCATGGCGCGGCGCGGCCCAGAGCGTAGCGCCTGGTCAGCGCGGGGGAGGGGCGGGGGGTGGAGGCTTTACCGGTCCGCTACCGGGCTGCGACGATCCGCCGACACCGGGGTGACCCGGCGGTGACACCGGGCCGTGCGCCGGGCGTCGGCGGATGGGGGCGGCGGGCGTGTGGCGGGCGTCGGCGCCGGGCGGTGGGCGTGTGGCGGGCGTCGGCGCCGGGCGGCGGTGACGGGCGTTGGGGGTCAGGCGATGCCCTGCCCGTCGATGTCCGCCCCCCACTGGTCCTCGCCGACGGCGCCCACGCAGTAGCCCCCGCCCTGCACGGTGCCGCCGGCGTCCTGGCACTGCTCGGCGGTGACGTCGGCGGGGAGCACGGCGGCGGTGGCGGGCGCCGCGCCCGCGAGGGCGAGCACAGCGGCGAGGAGCGGGACGGCGAGGAGCGGGGCGGCCAGGCGGGCCGGGGATGAAGTGGACATGTGCCTCACGAGAGCACGCGCCGGGGGTGACGGCCAGTCAGGTACGCCCGTTCGCGGGCCCCGGCCCCGTCAGTGCGGCCGCGCCGGTTCCGGGGGCCAGGAGTCCGGGTCGAGGACGCCGAGGCCGTAGGCGCGGGCGACCAGGGCCGTGCGGTTGGGGAGCTGCCAGCGGCGGGCGAGGCGGGTGAGGTGGTAGTTGACGCCGTCCGCGGTGAGGCCGATCTCCTTGGCGATCCGGGCGGTGGTGGCGCCCCGGGCGGCGGCCGCCAGGATGCGGGCCTCGATCGGGCTGGCCTCCGGGTGCGGGGGCGGCGCCGGGAGCTCCGGGCGGGCGGCCGGTTCGGCCAGGGCACGGAGCGAGAGCAGCATGTTCGGGGTCTGCTCCGGGGTGTCGCTGACCAGGTCGACCGTCATCTCGCCCTGCCGCTCGGTGCCGCCGGCGGGCGTCCAGGACACCCCGACGGAGTACTGCGAGCGGCGGTGCAGCCGGATCGCCTCGGCGAGGGTCTGCAGCGAGGTGTCGTCCCGCAGGGTGAAGTACTCCAGGATCCGGCGGTTGCGCAACTGCCCGGGCAGCCCGCCGAACTCGGCGGCCATCGCGCGGTTGACGATCATGATCCGGCCGCCCCACTCGCAGACCGCGATGGGCACCGGGTTGTGGTCCAGCAGACGCAGCGCCCGGTTGCGCCAGACCACTGCGGCGTCCAGGCGGGTGCCCGGCGCCGGACCGCAGCCGTCGGTCGGTCGGATCATCGTTTCTCCTCCCCGCGGCCGCCGCCCACGCCAGATCTGACAGGCCGTGGGCAAGTCTCGTGCAGCCGTCGGTACTACACAATCATGTAGTGATCGAGGTCCGGCGCTCCTGACGAGGGCGGAGAGTGGAGATACCGAGAACTTTCCTGCCGTGGGAGGGACCTACCGATGACCGACACCACGACCGAGGCCGTGCCGGCGACACCGACCGCCGAGGCCATGCCCGCCTTCCGGGCCGACGCCGACGCCTACGGGCACACCGGCGCCGACGATGGCGCCCCGGGCGTCCCGTTGGTGGACGTCTCCGACCTGCCGCCGGTCAGCGTCCCCGTGCTGCGCACCATGGAACTCGCCAGAACCCACGGTCCCGCGTTCCTCCAGCGCCTGCACGGCCGGGAGATCCTGGTCGTCAGCAGCCTGGAGCTGGTGGAGGAACTGGCCGACGAGGAGCGCTTCACCAAGGCCGTCGGCCCGGCGCTGGAGAACGTCCGGGAGTTCACCGGGGACGGCCTGTTCACCGCCTACAACGACGAGCCGAACTGGGCCAGGGCGCACGACATCCTGATGCCCGCCTTCGCCCTGGGCTCGATGCGCACCTACCACCCGGTGATGCTGGAGGTGGCCCGCCGGGTGATCGGGGCCTGGGACCGCCGCGCGGCCGCCGGGCTGACCGTGGACGTGCCCGGCGACATGACCCGGATGACCCTGGACACCATCGGACTGGCCGGGTTCGGCTTCGACTTCGGCTCCTTCGAGCGGGACGAGCCCCACCCGTTCGTGGAGGCGATGGTGCGCTGCCTGGAGTGGGCGATGACCAAGCTCACCCGGGACCCGGATCTCGACCACCGCGAGCGCGACGCCGCGTTCCGGCGGGACGCCGACTACCTGGCCGGCGTGGTGGACGAGGTGATCGCCGCCCGGGCCGGGAGCGGTGCCGAGGCCGGTCCGGCGCAGGACCTGCTCGGTCTGATGCTCGGGGCCGTCCACCCCGCCGACGGCACCAAGCTGGACATGGAGAACATCCGCAACCAGGTGATCACCTTCCTGATCGCCGGGCACGAGACCACCTCGGGAGCGCTCTCCTTCGCGCTGCACTACCTGGCCAAGCACCCGTCCGAACTCCGGCTGGTCCAGGAGGAGGTGGACGCGCTCTGGGGCGACCTCGCCGACCCGGAGCCCTCGTACGAGGACGTCGGCCGGCTGCGGTACACCCGGCAGGTTCTCAACGAGGCGCTCCGACTGTGGCCCACGGCGCCCCAGTTCAGCCGGGAGGCGCGCGCGGAGACCCTGCTCGGCGGGCGGATCCCGGTCCGCCCGGGGACGCCGATCTTCGTGCTGACCCCGATGCTGCACCGCGACCCGGCCTGGGGCGACAACCCGGAGCTGTTCGACCCCTCCCGCTTCGACCCGGAGCGCGAGGCGGCCCGCTCGCCGCACGCCTTCAAGCCCTTCGGCACCGGCGAACGCGCCTGCATCGGGAGGCAGTTCGCGCTGCACGAGGCGACCATGCTGTTGGGCATGCTGGTCCACCGCTACCGGCTGATCGACCACGCCGACTACCGGCTGACCCTCAAGCAGACGCTCACCATCAAGCCCGACGACTTCACCCTCGCCCTCGCCCCGCGCACTCCCGCGCCGCTCGTCGGTGTCGCCGCCACCGCGGGAGCGGCCCGGGCGGCGCAGGCGGCCCGGCCGGTCGGCGCCGCGCCCGCGGCGGAACGCGCCGCGCGGGTCCGCCAGGGCACCGGCCTGCTGTTCCTGCACGGCTCCAACTACGGTGCCAGTCGCGAGTTCAGCCGCCAACTCGCCGACACGGCGGCCGAACTCGGCTGCGACACCGCGGTCGCGCCGCTCGACGCCTACGCCGACGGGCTGCCCACCGACCGGCCGGTGGTGATCACCGCCGCCTCCTACAACGGCCAACCCACCGACGACGCCGCCGAGTTCGTCCGCCGACTGGGCGAGGCCCCGGACGGCGCGGCCGAGGGCGTCGAGTACGCGGTGCTCGGCATCGGCGACCGGACCTACGCCGCCACCTACCAGCGCGTCCCCACCCTGATCGACGAGCGCCTCGGTGCCCTCGGCGGCACCCGGCTGCTCGCCCGTGCCGAGGCCGACGCCTCCGGTGACCTGGCCGGGACGGTCGGGGAGTTCACCGAGGCACTCGTCGAGCTGCTGCTGGCCCGCCACGGCGACGCCGGGGCGGTGGCCCCGCCCCGGGAGGAGGCCGGGTTCACCGTGACCGAGCTGGTCGGCGGCCCGCTGCACGCGCTCGCCACCCGGCACGGCATGAGCGAGCTGACCGTCACCGCCGTCGACAGCCTGACCGACCCCGGCTACCACCGGGTCAAGCGACTGGTCCGGCTCGCCCTGCCGGACGGCACCGACTACCGGACCGCCGACCACCTGACCGTGCTCCCGGCCAACGACCCCGCCCTGGTCGAACGCGCCGCCGCGCTGTTCGGCGCCGAGCTCGACACCGTGCTCGGGATCGTCGCCCACCGGCGCACCGGCCCCGCCGTCGACCGCCCGCTGACCGTACGGGAACTGCTCACCCACCACGTCGAGCTCCAGGACCGCCCCACCGCCGAACAGCGCGCGGTGCTGGCCGGGCTCAACCCCTGCCCGCCCGAGCAGGCCGCGCTGCGGGCGCTGCCCGCGGACGACCCGCGCACGCTGCTCGACCTGGTCGAGGACCACCCGGCCCTGCGGGAGGCGCTGAGCTGGCCGGTGCTGCTGGACCTGCTGCCGGCGATCCGGCCGCGGCACTACTCGATCTCCTCCTCGCCGTCGGTCGACGGGGACGAGGTCGACCTGATGGTCTCGGTGCTCGACGCGCCCGCCCGCTCGGGCCGGGGCACCTTCCGGGGCACCGGCTCCGGCCACCTCGCCCGGCTGGCCGTCGGCGACACCGTGCTGGCCCGGGTCCGGCCCTGCCGGGAGGCGTTCCGGATCGGCCACCGCACCCCCGTGGTCATGATCGCGGCCGGCACCGGCCTGGCGCCCTTCCGCGGCGCCGTCGCCGACCGCCGCGCGCTGCTCGGTACGGGGGCCGAACTGGCCCCGGCGCTGCTGTACTTCGGCTGCGACGCCCCGGACGCGGACTACCTGCACCGGGCCGAGCTGGAGGAGGCCGAGCGGGCCGGCGCCGTCTCGATGCGGCCCGCGTTCAGCGAGCGGCCGCAGGACGGGCGGCGCTTCGTCCAGGACCGCATCGCGGCCGAGGCGTCGGAGGTCTGGGAGCTGCTCGCCGCCGGGGCCGAGGTGTACGTGTGCGGCGACGGCGCCCGGATGGCGCCCGGCGTGCGGGAGGCCTTCCGGGCGCTCTACCGGGAGCGCACGCCGGGGGCGGACGAGCAGCAGGCGCAGGACTGGCTGCAGGGCCTGGTCGAGGCGGGCCGCTTCGTCGAGGACGTGTACGCGGGCTGAGGGCCCGTTC
>NZ_JBHZCY010000116.1:0-27653 GCF_042786665.1 Kitasatospora sp. NPDC059146
CTTCCGGGCCCCGGCTGCGTGCTGGTGAGCTCGGCAGGAGGTGGAGTCGACGCTCACCATGCTCCAGTCGAGCCGGCCCGCCGCGTCGGCATCGGCCTGGACGGCCCGCAGGATTCTGTCCCACGTGCCGTCTGCGGACCACCGCCGGTGCCGCTCGTAGACCGTCTTCCAACTGCCGAAACGCTCTGGAAGGTCCCGCCAGGGAACGCCGGTGCGCTGCCGGAACAAGATCCCGTTGATCACCCTGCGGTGGTCGTTCCAGCGCCCGCCCCGCCGACCGCTTCCCGGCAGATGCGGTGCCAGCCGGCCCCATTCGTCGTTCGTCAGATCACCCCGCCCCATGCCGGGCACAACGAGCCCGGCATGGAGAAGTCACATGATCCGCCGGACAGAACCTAGGAGACTTGACGGCCGGGGCGGGGCGCCCGACCACCGGGCCGCCGAACGGAAGGTTCGGCGGCCCGGTGTCACGGCGGGCTCCTCCGGCCCGGTCGGAGCAGGGGCCGGCCGGAGCAGGGACCGGTCGGGCCAGGGGCCGGTCAGGCCAGGTCGACGCCCGGGTAGAGCGGGAACGGTGCCAGCAGGTCGGCGGCGCGCTTGGCGATGCCGTCGCGGAGGGCCTCGTCGAGGGCGTAGTTCGCCTTGGAGGGAGCGCCGTTGGCCGTGGTGGTGGGGGTGGTGCCGCGCAGGACGGTGTCGATCAGGGCGGCGATCTCGTCCATCTCGGCGGTGCCCAGGCCGCGGGTGGTGAGCGCCGGGGTGCCGAGCCGCACGCCCGAGGTGTACCAGGCGCCGTTCGGGTCCTGCGGGACGGAGTTGCGGTTGGTGACGATGCCCGAGTCCAGCAGCGCCGCCTCGGCCTGACGGCCCGTCAGACCGTAGCCGGAGACGTCGGCGAGCACCAGGTGGTTGTCGGTGCCGCCGGTGACCAGCTTGCCGCCGCGGCGCAGCAGGCCCTCGGCGAGCGCCCGGGCGTTGTCGACCACGGCGCGGGCGTAGGTGCGGAACTCGGGACGGCGGGCCTCGGCGAGGGCGACGGCCTTGGCGGCCATCACGTGCGAGAGCGGGCCGCCGAGCACCAACGGGCAGCCGCGGTCCACGTGTTCGGCCAGGGCGGCGGTGCTGAGCACCATGCCGCCGCGCGGTCCGCGCAGGGACTTGTGGGTGGTCGTGGTGACGATGTGGGCGAACGGCACCGGGTCGTGGTCGCCGGTCAGCACCTTGCCCGCGACCAGGCCGGCGAAGTGCGCCATGTCGACCATGAGGGTCGCGCCGACCTCGTCCGCGATCTCGCGCATCCTGCGGAAGTCCACCAGCCGCGGGTAGGCGGAGTAGCCCGCCACCAGGATCAGCGGGCGGAACTCGCGGGCGGTCTCGCGCAGCGCGTCGTAGTCGATCAGGCCGGTGACCGGGTCGGTGCCGTAGCTGCGCTGCTCGAACATCTTGCCCGAGATGTTGGGCCGGAAGCCGTGGGTGAGGTGGCCGCCGGTGTCCAGCGACATGCCGAGCATCCGCTGGTTGCCGAGTTCCTGGCGCAGCTCGGCCCAGTCCTGCTCGGTGAGGTCGTTGACGTTGCGCACCTTGGCCCGCTCCAGGGCCGGGCTCTCGACCCGCTGGGAGAGCACCGCCCAGAAGGCGGTGAGGTTGGCGTCGATGCCCGAGTGCGGCTGGACGTAGGCGTGTTCGGCGCCGAACAGCTCGCGGGCGTGCTCGGCGGCGATCGCCTCGACGGTGTCGACGTTGCGGCAGCCCGCGTAGAAGCGGCGGCCGACGGTGCCCTCGGCGTACTTGTCGCTGAGCCAGTTGCCCATGGTGAGCAGGACGGCCGGGGAGGCGTAGTTCTCGCTGGCGATCAGCTTGAGCGAGGCGCGCTGGTCCTCCAGCTCCCGGCCGATGGCGGCGGCGACCCGGGGCTCCACGCCGGCCACCACGTCCAGGGCACTGCGGAAGGAGATGTCGGCGGCGGGGCTCGCGGTGGTGTGGGGCGTCTGCTCGGACTGGGCCATGGCGGTCTCCTGGTGGGGATGCGGGGCGGCCCAGGCGCTCGGCAACGACGTGAGGATCCACGGGACCGCTTCCCGATGGTCGATTCCATCCCTACGCGCCAGTCGCGGTCCTCCGGGATCGTACCAATACCCCGGGGACTGTGGCGGAGGTCTCAGAATGCGGAACGGGCCGTCCGCTTCGGTGCGGTATGTCCGTTCTCCTGCAACGGCCGTGTTGCGGGGAAATGAAGCCGCCACAATTCCCGAAACAGTCCGGCAGGAATTCCCGTGGAGTGCCTTCCGGTGATTTGCGGAAGGCCGGACGCATCCGATCTGATGGCGCTCGAACGGCCGCCGGGAAACCCCCGGCAGCCGGTTCGGAAATGCCCACCAGCGCACCCTCACCCATGGGGCGGCGGAGAATTCGGGGAGTACGCCTCTCATGGCAGCGGTCGACACAGTCGCAGTTACCGGCCTGGCCCCCGGGCCGACCCCGGGACCGGCCCCCGGACCGACCCCCGGACCGGCCGCACCGAGCCTGCTGCGCCGGGTGCTGCGCGACCGGGTCGGCGCCGCCGCCTCCGCCGTCGTCCTGCTGTTCCTGCTGCTCGCCCTGGCCGCGCCGCTGGTCGCCGCCCTGTACGGGAAGAACCCGGTCGAGCACTACGGCCAGAACACTCCCGGCCTGCTCAGCGACGGCGGCCTGCCGATGCTGCCGAACGGCGGGATCTCCGGCGAGTTCTGGTTCGGCCTGGAGCCCGGCCTCGGCCGGGACGTGCTGACCCAGCTGCTGTACGGCATCCGCACCTCGCTGCTGATCGCCTTCGCCGCGGCCGCCGTGACCACCACGCTCGGTGTGCTGGCCGGGGTCGCGGTCGGCTACCTCGGCGGGATCGCGGACCGGCTGTTCGGGTTCCTCGCCAATGTGCTGCTGGCCTTTCCGACCCTGCTCCTGCTGCTCGCGCTCAGCCCGGTGATCCAGTCCCGACTGGTCGATCCGGGCGCCGCGGAACCGGAGTGGATGCAGTTCCTGGTGCTGATCCTGGTCTTCTCCGCGTTCGGCTGGATTCCGCTCGCGCTTTCCCTCCGGGCCACCGTCCGCTCACTCCGGGAAAAGGATTTCGTGCAGTCCGCCCGGGCGCAGGGGGCGAGCCGCCTCCACATCGTCGTCCACGAACTGCTGCCGAACGTCCGCTCCCAGCTGATCGTGCACGCCACCATGGCCGTACCGACCTTCGTCGCGTCCGAGGCCGCGCTGTCCTTCCTCGGCGTCGGCATCACCGAGCCCGTCCCCGACTGGGGGCGGATGATCTCGCGCGGCTCGGAGGTCTTCCAGGCCGACCCGACCTACCTGGTCTTCCCGGGCGTGGCCCTGCTGGTGTTCGTGCTCGCCTTCAACCTGCTCGGCGACGCCCTCCGGGACGCGCTGGACCCGCGCCGCGCCCGCTGAGCCCCCCTTCCGCTTCCGCTTCCCGTTCCGCTTCCCCTGATCAACCATCCGAGCCCGCCCCGACCGGACGTGTCGGGGCAAGGAGGGATTCGCCATGCGCTGGACCAAACCGTCGCTCGCCGTCATCGCCACCGCCCTGCTGGCGACCTCCTGCTCGGCAGGCGCCGGCAGCACCGGCTCCGCCGCCGGCGGGGCCCCGGCCAAGGAGACCTCGCCGCTGACCGCGGCGCTCGGCACCGAGAAGGACAGCGCGGGCCCCGCCCCGGCCGTCCCCGGCGCCCGCCCGGGCGGCACGGTCAACGTGTACAACAGCGTCGAGTTCCGCCACCTGGACCCGCAGAAGGTCTACGCGGGCGCCTCGTACAACGCCTCGCTGCTCTGGGGCCGCCAGCTGACGCAGTACCAGGTCGTCGACGGCAAGGCCAAGCTGGTCGGCGACCTGGCCACCGACACCGGCACCCCGACCGACGGCGGGCGCACCTGGACGTACCGGCTCAAGGAGGGCGTGGCCTGGGAGGACGGCAAGCCGATCACCGCCCAGGACGTCAAGTACGGCATCGAGCGCACCTTCGGCAAGGGCTACGAGGTCGGCCCGCCGTACTGGCCGCAGTGGCTCACCGGCGAGGCCAGCTACGAGGCCGCGCGCGCCAAGTACACCGGACCGCAGGCCGGTGACCTGGACGCGATCGGGACCCCGGACGAGCGCACCCTGGTCTTCCACTTCCCGCAGCCGCAGGCCGACGTGCCGTACATGGCCGCGCAGTCCTCCTCCTCGCCGGTGCGCCGGGACAAGGACACCGGGACGGACTACGACCGGCTGCCGTTCGCCAGCGGCCCGTACCGGATCGTCGAGCACGTCCAGAACACCCGCATGGTGCTGGAGCGCAACCCGGCCTGGAAGGCGGAGACCGACCCGATCCGCAACCAGTACCCGGACAAGTTCGTGTTCACGTACGGCAAGGAGGCGCTCAACGGCAACCAGGAGATCCTCTCCGGGCGGGACGGCGGCGCCAACGCCACCACCGCCTCCGACGAGCTCTCCCCCGAGCTGTACCGGTCCGCCGACACCGACCCCAAGGCCAAGGACCTGGTCGTCTCCGGCCGCCGGGGCGCCTTCGTCACCCAGCTGGTGATCAACAACGAGCGGGTGCCGGACGTCGAGGTGCGCAGGGCCCTCAACCTCGCCTACCCGCGCCAGCAGGCCCGGCAGGTCCAGGGCGGCTCCCGGACCGGCGAGCTCGCCACCACGCTCAGCTCGCCCGCGCTGATCGACTGGCAGAAGTACGACCTCGACCCGGCCAGGCCCGAAGGCGACCCGGAGGCCGCCAAGGCCGCGCTCGCCAAGGCCAAGCAGGCGCCGGCCAGCCTGACGTACGCGTACAAGAACACCCCGGACGGGCAGCGCGTCGCCCAGGTGCTGGTGGACGGCTTCGGCAAGGCGGGCATCACCGTGGTGCCCAAGCCGATCGACCCCAAGGCCTTCCTGGACGAGGTGCACCGGGCGGACTCGCCGTACGACCTGTTCGAGGAGACCAGCTCCGTCGACTGGCCGACCCCGTCCACGCTGATCCCGTTCTCCTTCGACGGCCGGGCCGGCAGCGACATCAACTCCGCGCGCTACCGCAACCCCGCGGTCGACAAGGAGATCGACCGGATCAACCAGATCGGCGAACCGCGCGCCAAGGCCAAGGAGCTGTACGCGCTGGAGCAGACCGTGATGAAGGACCTGCCGGTGCTGCCGCTCACCTACCCGACGGTCAACCAGCTGCGCGGCAGCAACGTCGGCGGGGCGTTCATCCACCCGATCTACGGGGCGGTCGGGCTGACCTGGCTGTACCTGAAGTCGTGACGGCTCGGGGGCCTCTGAGGCTGACACTCCGAGGCCCCCGGCTCCCGGCCCGTCCCCGTTTCCGTTTCCGTCCCCGTTTCCGTCCCCGTTTCCGTTTCCGTCCCGTCGACCCCGGACCGGCCATGCTCTCCTTCGCCCTGCGGCGGACCCTCCAGGCGCTCGGCGTCCTGCTCGCGGTCTCCGCCGCCGCCTTCGCCCTCTTCTACGCCGCGCCCGCCGACCCCGCCCGCGCCGCCTGCGGCCCGCGCTGCGACAGCGGACAGATCGCGGCGGTGCGCCAGAGCATGGGCCTGGACCAACCACTGCTCGCCCAGTACACCGACTACCTGGTCGGCGTGGCCGCCGGGCGGGACATCAACGACGTGGACGGCTCGGTCATCCACTGCGCGGCCCCCTGCCTCGGCTACTCCTACCGACTGCACCAGCCCGTCACCGAGGCGCTGGCCGAGCACCTGCCCGTCACCTTCTCGCTGACCGCCGGGGCGCTCGCCGTCCTGCTGGTCCTCGGCCTCGGCACCGGGTTCGTCTCCGCGCTGCGGCACGGCCGCCGCACCGACCGGCTGCTGTCCGGCTTCACCCTGGTCGGCGCGAGCGTGCAGATCTACTTCCTCGGCTACCTCGCGCAGTGGGCGCTGGTGTACTCCACGGGCCTGCTGCCGCTGCCCTCCTACACCCCGCCCGGCGAGGACCCGGCGGCCTGGGCGGGCGGGATGCTGCTCCCCTGGCTCGTCCTCGGCTTCGTCAACTCGGCCGTGTTCGCCCGTCTCTCGCGCTCCCAGCTGCTGGAGACCATGAACGAGGAGTACGTCCGCACCGCCCGCGGCAAGGGGCTGGGCCGGCTGCGCGCCCACCTCAAGTACTCCTCGCGCGGGGCCGCCGGGCCGCTGGTGCAGCTGCTCGGGCTGGAGGCCGGGGTGCTGCTCGGCGGGGCGGTGATCACCGAGACGGTGTTCGGGCTGAACGGGGTCGGGCGGTTCGCCGCCCAGGCGGTGTCCGGGCAGGACCTGCCGGCCGTGGTCGGCGCGGTGCTGCTGGCCGCCTGCTTCGTGGTGCTGTTCGTCGCGCTGGCGGACCTGGCGGTGGCCTGGCTCGACCCGCGCATCCGACTGGGCTGAGAGGAGCCGCAACGATGAAGTCTGCCGAATCCCAAGGTGGTCGTACGGTGGATGCCGAACCGGTGCTCAGCGTCAGGGACTTGACGGTCCAGTTCGCCGATCCGCGCGGCGGCGCCCCGGTGACCGCCGTCCGGGGCCTGTCCTTCGACCTCGCGGCGGGTGAAGTCCTCGGCCTGGTCGGCGAGTCGGGCTCCGGGAAGTCCACCGTCGGACTGGCCCTGCTCGGCCTGCACGACCCGCGGACCACCACCGTCACCGGCTCGGTCCGGCTGGACGGAACGGAGTTGGTGGGCGCCCGGGAGTCCGTGCTGCGCGGAGTGCGGGGCGCCCGGGCCGCACTGGTCTTCCAGGACGCGCTCACCTCGCTCAGCCCCTTCCACGGCGTCGGCGCCCAACTCGCCGAGATGTACCGGCTGCACCACCCGGCGGCCGGGCGGGCCGAGGCCCGCCGACGGGCGGCCGCGATGCTCGACCGGGTCGGCATCCCCGCCGCCCGCCTGCGCGACTACCCGCACCAGTTCTCCGGCGGGATGCGGCAACGGGTGATGATCGCGATGGCGCTGATGAACGACCCGAAGCTGCTGGTCGCGGACGAGCCGACCACCGCGCTGGACGCCCGGGTCCAGCGCCAGGTCCTCGACCTGCTGGGCGAGTTGCAGCGCGAGCACGGCACGGCGGTGCTGCTGGTCAGCCACGACCTCGGCGTGGTCGCCGGAACGACGGACCGCACCCTGGTGCTGCGCGACGGCGCCGAGGTCGAGTCCGCGCCGACCGGCGAACTGCTCGCCGCGCCGCGCCGCCCGTACACCCGCGCCCTGGTGGGCGCGGCGCTGCGGCTGGACTCGGTACCGGGCAGCGCACTTCCGACGGTCGACGATCCCTCACCCACCAGGACGTTCACGCCCAGGCCGACGGCGGCCGGGCGCCCCGAGCGCCCTGAGCGACCCGAGCGGTGGCTGGTGGAGGTGGAGGAGCTCTCCGTGCACTTCCCCGGGCGGCGGCGCCTGCCCTCGCTCCGGGCCGAACCGGTCCGGGCCGTGGAGGGGGTGAGCCTGCGGATCGCCCCGGGCGAGACGCTCGGGCTGGTCGGCGAGTCCGGCTCCGGCAAGTCCACCACCTCCCGGGTGCTGGCCGGGCTGCAACGCCCCACCGGCGGACGCGTCCGCTACGACGGCCAGGACGTCACCCGACCGGACCGGGAGCTGCGCCGCCGGCTCAGCCGGGAGATCCAGCTGGTCTTCCAGGACCCGTACGCCTCGCTCAACCCGCGCCGCACCGTCGCCCAGACCCTCGACACCCCGCTGCGGCTGCACACCCCGCTGGACGCGGCGCAGCGGCGCGAGCGCGCGGCCGAACTGCTGGAGCAGGTCGGGCTGCCCGCCGGGCACCTGGACCGCTACCCGCACGAGTTCTCCGGCGGGCAGCGGCAGCGGATCGGCATCGCCCGGGCCCTGGCGCCCGAACCGCGGCTGATCATCGCGGACGAGCCGGTCTCGGCGCTCGACGTGTCGGTGCAGGCGCAGGTGCTCAACCTGCTGATGGAGCTGCGCGAACGGCTCGGCGTCGCCTTCCTGTTCGTCTCGCACGACCTCGCGGTGGTGCGGCACTTCTGCGACCGGGTCGCGGTGATGCACCGGGGGCGGCTGGTGGAGTCGGCCGACCGGGAGCGGCTGTTCGAGGCACCGCACACCGAGTACACCCGGGAGCTGCTGGCGGCGGCGCACTGAGCGGCGGTCGGAGCGGCGCGGGGGTGGGTTGGCGCGACCGGGGGGTGATCCCGCCCTGCGGGCGCTGCCGCCAGGTACTGCTGGACTACTTCCCGCAGGTGCGGATCATCGTCGGACGGGGTTCCGGGCTGCGCACCGTACCGGTGCCGGAGCTGTTGCCGGAGTCGTACGTCTGGGCCGACCACCAGGAGGGCTGAGCGGGCGGTCGGGCACCGTCGTTCGGCTTTCGTTCTGCTGCGCGAGCACGGCTCCAGGCGTTAGCGTGCTGGCGACGTGACGTCGCTCACCGCGCCGCGGACGTGGAGCCGCAGCGCCGGCCACCGAAGGGGGCACATTGTCGGACGACCTGCTCATCGCGAAGATCAATCACGGTTTCGACCACCTCGACGCCGACGGGGACGGTCTGCTCACCGAGCGGGACCACGTGCTGATGGGCCACTCGGTGGCCCGCTCGCTCGGCCACCAGGAGGGTTCGGAGGCGGAGGCCGTGATCGTCCGCGCCTATCTGACGGTCTGGCACGACCTGCACCTCGCCGGAAGGCCCGCCGGAACGGAGGCCATCACCCGCGAGCAGTTCGTCGCCTCGACCGGCGCGCTCGCCGACGACCCGGAGGCCGCCCGGGAGATCCTCGGCGCCCTGGCCGAGGCCTTCCTCACCGTCGCCGACGCCGACCGCAGCGGCACCGTGGACGCCGGAGAGTTCTTCGTGTTCCAGCGCGGCCACTTCGCGGGGCTCTGCCGCGACGACGCGGACGAGGCCTTCCGCCGGCTCGACCTCGACGGGGACGGGACGCTGTCGGCCGCCGAGTTCACCAGCGCGATCGTCGAGTACTGGACCAGCCGCGACCCGGAGGCGCCGGGCAACTGGTGGACGGGGAAGCCGCCCGCCTCGCTCTGACCGCGCGGACGCGGGCGTGGGCGCGGACGCGGGCGTAAACGCGGGCGGATCGTCCCGGTCGGCCGGCCGGGACGATCCGCCCGATCGCGGTGCCGATCAGCGCCGACCCGCCCTCGAGGGACGCCGACTGACGCTCACCACCAGGCAGACCCCGGCCACCACGATCGCCCCGCCCGCCAGGGTCGGGCCGGTCAACGGCTCGGCCAGGATCAGCCAGCCCAGCAGCACCGCGACCACCGGGTTCACGTACGCGTAGGTCGCCACCAGGGTGAGCGGGGCCGAGCGCAGCAGCCAGGCGTACGCGGTGAAGGCGAGCAGCGAGCCGAACACCACCAGGTAGGCGAGGGCCAGCCAGGACCGGCCGGAGACGGCCGCCGGGTCGAACCCGTGCTGCTCACCGCGGGCCAGCCCGACCAGCAGGTCGCACAGGCCGCCGGCCAGCATCTGGTACGCGCTCGCCGCGAGCACGTTGCCCGGCATCGGGATCTTCTTGCTCGCGAAGGAGCCGGCCGCCCAGCAGAGCGTGGCGCTGATGATCAGGACCACGCCCAGCGGCTCGATCGACCCGCCGATCGCGGGGGCGGACAGCACGCCGAGGCCCACCAGGCCGAGCAGCACCCCGGCCAGCTCGGCGCGCTTCGGACGCTCCCCGCCGCCGAAGGCCGTCAGCAGCACCATCCAGAGCGGCACCGCCGCCACCAGCAGGGCGGCCAGCCCGGAGGGGACGGAGGTCTCGCCCAGCACCACCAGGCCGTTGCCGCCGGTCAGCAGCAGCAGGCCGACCAGTGCCGAGGAGGCCAGCTGGCGACCGCTCACCCGCAGGGCCGCCGGGCCCTGGCGGACCAGTAGGAAGCCGACCAGCAGCAGACCGGCGGTGAGGAAGCGGGCGGAGGCGGAGAAGAAGGAGGGCATCGTCTCGACGACGATCCGGATCCCGAGGTAGGTCGAACCCCAGACCACGTAGACCACGGCGAGGGCCGCCCAGACCGCGCCGGAGAGCCGGGCGGGGGCGGGGGCCGCGGCGGGGACTACGTCGGTGGGACCGGACTGGGTGCTGCCGGGGGTCGCCGCCGGTGGCGGGGAGGCGGGCGATGTCATGTGTGTCCCCCTAGGACGGTGCTGGCTGAACATTCGATATGACAGCGCATCGGCGGCCCGGAGCGCCAGTGGGTTCCACGGATCGGTTGGCGGCACGTACCGTGGGCGCTCCCCCAGCGAGGAGGTCGAACCCGTGTCCGCGCCCGAGCAGGCCCCACCGGCGGAAGCGGCGCTGCCGTTCTTCGTGTACGGCACCCTGCGCAGCGGCGGCCGCAACCACGCCGTCCACCTGGCCGGACGCTGCGCCGCGATCCGCCCGGCGGTGCTGGAGGGCGCCGCCCTGCACGAGGGGCCGGGGTTCCCGTACGCGGTGCCGGACCCGACGCCCGGCCGCCGGGTCGTCGGCGAACTGGTCACCGTACGCCCCGGCGCATACCCCGGAGCGCTCGCGGCGCTGGACCGGCTGGAGGAGTGCCGGGCGGACGGCACGGGGCTGTACGTACGGCGCCGGCTGGTGGTCCGGACCGCGGCGGGCGAGCCGTGCGAGGCCTGGGTGTACCTCGCCGGGCCGGCGGCCGAGGCACGGCTGCGCGCCCGGCCCGCGCTGATCGTCTCGGGGGACTGGGCCGACCGGTAGGGCCGACGGCCGGCGGGCGACAGATGACAGATGACAGATGACAGATGACAGAGTTCAACTTTCAGATTTCAGATTTCAACATCTGAAAGTTGAAAGCTGAAAGTTGAACCCTGTCAGCCCACCGGGCTGCCGCCCGCGGACCGCCAGGTAGGCTGCCCCGGCCAGCAGGAACGAACCACGAGGAGCCACCCGGTGCCCGAGCTGCCCCCTCCGATCACCGTCGTCGGGATCGGGGCCGACGGCTGGCCCGGCCTCGCCGCCGGATCCCGGGCCGCGCTGCAAGCCGCCGAGGTGGTCATCGGCGGCCCCCGACAGCTGGAACTGCTCCCCCGCGACACCGTCCCCGCCGAGCGCCTCGCCTGGCCGTCCCCGCTGCGCCCGGCCGTCCCGGGGCTGCTCGCCGAGCACGCCGGGCGCCGCATCGCCGTCCTGGCCAGCGGCGACCCGATGTTCTTCGGCATCGGCCGCACCCTCGCCGAGACCGTCGGCGCCGAGCGGTTGCGCGTCCTGCCGCACCCCTCCTCCGTCTCCTACGCCTGCGCCCGGCTCGGCTGGCCGCTGGAGGCGACCGAGGTGGTCAGCCTGGTCGGCCGACCGCCGGCCACGCTCGCCCTCGCCCTCCACCCCGGCCGCCGACTGCTGGTGCTCAGCGCCGACGCCGGCACCCCCGCCACCGTCGCCGCCCTGCTCACCGAGCACGGCTTCGGCACCGCCCGGCTGCGCGTGCTGGAGCAACTCGGCGACGACGCCCGCGAACGGGAGCTCGACGGCCGCGCCGACGACTGGCCGCACCCGCCCGGCGACCCGCTGAACCTGATCGCCGTCGAACTCGGCGACGGCCCGCGCGGCTCGCTCGTCCCCGGTCTGCCGGACGAGGCGTACGAGAGCGACGGCCAGCTCACCAAGCGGCACGTCCGCGCCGCCACCCTGGCCACCCTCGCCCCCTCTCCCGGAGAACTGCTCTGGGACGTCGGCGGCGGCTCCGGCTCGATCGCCGTCGAGTGGCTGCGCGCCCATCGGGACTGTCGGGCCGTCAGCGTCGAGCGCGACCCGGCCCGGGCCGACCGGATCGCCCGCAACGCCGCCGCGCTGGGCGTGCCCCGACTCCGGGTGGTGACCGGCCGCGCCCCCGAGGCGCTCGCCGAACTCCCCACCCCCGACGCCGTGTTCATCGGCGGCGGCCTCACCGCCCCCGGCCTGCTGGACGGCTGCTGGGCCGCGCTGCGCCCCGGCGGACGGCTGGTCGCCAACACCGTGACGCTGGAGTCCGAGGCGCTGCTCACCGAGTGGTACCGGCGCCACGGCGGGGAGTTGGTCAAACTGGCCGTCGCCCACGCCGTCCCGGTCGGCGGTTTCACCGGGTGGCGGCAGGCCATGCCGGTCACCCAGTGGTCCGCCGTCAAGCCCAACACCCCCCAGGAGGACGCCTCGTGACCGTCTACTTCATCGGAGCCGGCCCGGGCGCCGCCGACCTGATCACCCTGCGCGGCCAGCGCCTCCTGGCCCGCGCCGAGGTCTGCCTCTACGCCGGCAGCCTCGTCCCGCGCGAACTGCTGGACGAGTGCCCGCCCGGCGCCCGGCTGGTCGACACCGCCCAGCTCAACCTGGACCAGATCGTCGCCGAGCTGGTCGCCGCGCACGAGGCCGGCCGGGACGTCGCCCGGCTGCACTCCGGCGACCCCTCCGTCTTCTCCGCCGTCGCCGAGCAGATGCGCCGGCTGGACGCGGCCGGGGTGCCGTACGAGGTGGTCCCCGGCGTTCCCGCCTTCGCCGCCGCCGCGGCCGCGTTGAAGCGGGAGTTGACGGTACCGACCGTCGGCCAGACCGTCATCCTCACCCGGATCGCCAAGCGCGCCACCCCGATGCCCGAGGGCGAGGACCTCGCCACCCTCGGCCGCAGCGGCGCCCTGCTGGTGCTGCACCTGGCGGCCGGCTACGTGGACGACGTGGTCGAGCAGCTGCTCCCGCACTACGGCGCCGACTGCCCGGCCGCCGTGGTCGCGATGGCCAGCCGCCCCGACGAGCTGGTGCTGCGCGGCACGCTGGCCGACATCGCCGGGCAGGTCAAGGCGGCGGGCGTGGTGCGCACCGCCGTCATCCTGGTCGGCCGCACCCTCGCCGCCGAGCAGTTCCGCGACAGCCACCTCTACTCGGCGGACCGCGAGCGGCCGCACGAGCCCTGCGGCGCATGAGCCCCGACGGCCGTACTCGCACCCCCGCCCACGTACTGGTCCTCGGCGGGACGACCGAGGGGCGGGCGCTGGCCGCCGCACTGGACGGCCGGCCGGGCCTGCGGGTCACCAGCTCGCTGGCCGGTCGGGTCTCCCAACCCCGGCTGCCCGTCGGCGAGGTGCGGATCGGCGGCTTCGGCGGCCCGGACGGGCTGGCCGACTGGCTGCGGGCCGAGGCGGTGGACGCCGTGGTCGACGCCACCCACCCGTTCGCCGCCGGGATGTCGCACAACGCCGCCCTCGCGGCCGCCGCCACCGGCGTGCCGCTGCTGGTGCTGCGCCGCCCCGGTTTCGCACCCGTCGCCGGGGACCGCTGGCACCTCGCCCCTTCCCTGACGGCCGCCGCCGCGCTGCTGCCCGGTCTCGGCCGCCGGGTCTTCCTCAGCTCCGGCCGCCAGGGCATCGCCGCCTTCGCCCACCTGGACGGGCTGCACTTCCTGGCCCGCTCGGTGGACCGGCCGGAGCCGCCGCTGCCGCTCTCGCTCGAAGTCCTGCTGGACCGCGGCCCGTTCACCCTCGACGGCGAGCGGGAACTGCTGCGCGAGCACCGGATCGACGTGGTCGTCACCAAGGACAGCGGCGGCGCGGCGACCGCGCCCAAGCTGACCGCCGCCCGTGAACTCGGGCTGCCCGTGGTCGTGGTGGAACGCCCACCGGTGCCGGCCGGCCTGCCGGTGTCACCGGACGTGGCGGGCGCGGTGCGCTGGCTGGAGCAGCGGGCCCGAGTCCGGGCCTGAGTCCGGGCCTTGTTCCGGGCGGGAAGCCGGTCGGGCGTCCGGGTACGTGTCCGGTCAGTGGAATATGGCGCGCGGGCACGCCGGTGGGACTGCCAGAGTGGCCGGATGACCGATGATCAGCGCACCATCACCCTGCAGACCGCCGACGAGCGGGCCACTCTGACCAGCTTCCTCGACCACCAGCGCGACACCCTGGCGATGAAGTGCGTCGGCCTCAGCACCGAACAGCTCCGCACCCGCGTGCTGGAGCCCTCCGCACTCTCCCTGCTCGGGCTGGTCCGCCACCTCGCCGAGGTGGAACGCGGCTGGTTCCGCAACGTCCTCAACGGCGAGGACAGGCGCGGCTTCTGGAAGCACCCCGACGACACCTCCGCCGAGTGGGACGTCGAGACCGCCGACCCGGAGGAGGCCTTCGCGGTCTGGCGCCGCGAGTGCGACCACGCACGGGAACTCGTCGCCGCCGCAGAGTCGTTGGACGTCCTGGGCCACTACGGCGAGGAGGCGTTCTCGCTGCGCTGGATCCTCACTCACATGATCGAGGAGTACGCCCGCCACAACGGCCACGCCGACCTCCTGCGCGAGCACCTCGACGGCAGCACGGGCGAGTAGCCCCGGCAGCGAGTCCCGGGGAGAGCGGCCGCACGGGCGCGCAGGCACGCGGGGGCCGGCGGGCCGGAAGGAGCAGGAATGCGGACCCGCCAGAAGGACCGCGACGCCCACGGGCCGCAGGAGCCCTGGAACGAGATCGTCCCCGGGCTCTGGATGGGCGGGCACTACTGCACCCCGCCCGGCGGTGAGCTCCAACCCGTCGTCGCCGGGCGGCAGTTCGACCTGGTCGTCAGCCTCTTCACGCTCCCCGGCCACGGCCCGGCCCCGGGGGTCGAGCACGTCGTCCGGGAGGTGCCCGACGAGCCGCTCTCCCCCGGTCAGCTGCTCGCCGTCCAGGAGGCCGCGGAACTCACCGCCGCCGCCGTGCGCCGGGGCCGCCGGACGCTGGTGCGCTGCCACTCGGGCTACAACCGCTCGGGCCTGGTGGTCGCCCAGGCGCTGGTCGCCCTCGGGCACGAGCCGGACGGGGCGGTCCGGCTGATCCGGGAGCGGCGGTCGCCCTGGGTGCTGAACAACCCGGTGTTCGTGGACTACCTGAACACCGGGTTGGACGTGGCGATCCTGCTGACCGGCCTCAGCGGTTGAGGCAAGCGCGGAAGGTGACGGACCGTCAGATGTCGCGGAAGGTCTCGATCTGGGCGCCGATGGAGTTGAGGCGCTCGGCAAGGTCCTCGTAACCGCGGTTGATGACGTAGACGTTGCGCAGCACCGAGGTGCCCTGGGCGGCGAGCATCGCGAGCAGGATGACCACGGCCGGACGCAGGGCCGGCGGGCACATCATCTCGGCGGCGCGCCAGCGGGTCGGGCCCTGGACCAGGACGCGGTGCGGGTCGAGCAGCTTGACGTCCGCGCCGAGCCGGGTCAGCTCGGTGAGGTAGATCGCGCGGTTGTCGTAGACCCAGTCGTGGATCATCGTGGTGCCGTGCGCGGCCGCGGCGATGGCGGCGAAGAACGGCACGTTGTCGATGTTGATGCCGGGGAACGGCATCGGGTGGATGGTGTCGATCGGCGCGGTCAGCTTGGAGGGGCGCACGGTGAGGTCGACCAGCCGGGTGTGGCCGTTGTGGGCCCGGTACTCCGGGGTCCGGTCGTAGTCGAGGCCCATGCCCTCCAGCACCGCGAGCTCGATCTCCAGGAACTCGATCGGCACCCGGCGGATCGTCAGCTCGGAGGAGGTGACGACGGCGGCGGCGAGCAGGCTCATCGCCTCCACCGGGTCCTCGGCCGGGGTGTAGTCGACGTCGCAGCTGATCTCCGGGACGCCGTGGACGGTGAGGGTCGTGGTGCCGATGCCCTCGATCTTCACGCCCAGCTTCTCCAGGAAGAAGCAGAGGTCCTGGACCATGTAGTTGGGCGAGGCGTTGCGGATGACGCTCACGCCGTCGTGCCGCGCGGCGGCCAGCAGGGCGTTCTCGGTGACGGTGTCCCCGCGCTCGGTCAACACGATCGGGCGGTCCAGCGGGGTGCCCGGCTCGACCGAGGCGTGGTAGGCGCCGCCGGTGGTGGCGACCTCCAGGCCGAAGCGCCGCAGCGCCGTCAGGTGCGGCTGGACGGTACGGGTGCCGAGGTCGCAGCCGCCCGCGTACGGGATCGCGAAGTGCTGGGCGCGGTGCATCAGCGGGCCGAGGAACATCAGCACGCTGCGGGTGCGGCGGGCGGCCTCGACGTCCATCGCGGCGAGGTCGAGCTCGGCCGGCGGGGTGAGTTCGAGGTCGCGGCCCTCGTTCAGCCAGCGGCTCTTGACGCCGATGCTGGTGAGCACCTCGAGGATGCGGTAGACCTCCTCGATCCGGGCGACGCTGCGGATCGTGGTGCGGCCGGTGGTCAGCAGCGAGGCGCAGAGGATCGCGACGCAGGCGTTCTTGCTGCTGCGGACCTCGATCGCGCCGGAGAGGCGGGTGCCGCCGGTGACCCGGAGGTGCATCGGGCCGGAGTAGCCGAGGGAGACGATCTCGCTGTTGAGGGCATCGCCGATGCGCGCGATCATCTCAAGGCTGACGTTCTGCTTGCCCTGTTCGATGCGGTTGACGGCGCTCTGGCTGGTGCCGAGCGCCTCGCCGAGCTGCGCCTGGGACCAGCCGCGATGCTGACGCGCGGTACGGATGAGGGTGCCGATACGGGTGAGGTAGTCGCCTGTCACTCGGCAGACCATATCTCATGGTTGAGATGGCACCAGAATCAAGAGCGGACGTGGCGCCACTTTTGTCCGTTTCTCACCCCGTATGAGCCCTGGATCTTCACATCACCGCACGACAGTTCTGAGGTTCCGCTGCACGGGTGAGTCGGCCGACCCCGGGCACCGACTGGGCGCCGCTCAGGGGCCGAGCGGCTCCGCCCGACCGACGACGGCGCCCGCGCGGTCGATGCAGATGACGTCCACCGCGACCGGTGAACCGCGCAGCACCCCGAGCGCCGTCGCCCGGGCCGCCTCGGCGACCAGGTCCCCCAGCAGCACCCCGGCCGCCCGACACAACTGCACTGCCTCCAGGCCGGTGTTGGCCGCCGCCACCGCCGCGGCCAGCTCCTCGTCCGCCCCGCCCTGCCGGGCCAGTTCGGCCAGGTAGCCCTTGTCCACCTGGGAGCGCGCCGAGTGCAGGTCGAGGTGCCCGTGGGCGAGCTTGGACAGCTTGGCGAAGCCGCCCGCGATGGTCAGTCGCGGCACCGGGTGGCGCTTGAGGTACTTGAGGACGGCCCCGGCGAAGTCGCCCATGTCCAGCAGGGCGTCCTCGGGCAGTCCGTGCACCGCGACCGCGACCTTCTCCGAGGTCGAACCGGTGCAGCCCGCGACGTGGGTGCGCCCGGCCGCCCGGGCCACGTCCACCCCGCGACGGATCGAGTCGATCCAGGCCGAACAGGAGTAGGGGACGACGATCCCGGTGGTGCCGAGGATCGACAGCCCGCCGAGGATGCCGAGCCGGGGGTTCCAGGTCGAGCGGGCGATCTCCTCACCGTGGTCGACGGAGACCTCCACCACCACGTCCCCGCCACCACCGTGCGCCGCCGCCACCTCGGCCACCGCGTCGCGGATCATCTGCCGGGGCACCGGGTTGATCGCGGGCTCACCGACCGCCAGCGGCAGGCCGGCCTTGGTGACGGTGCCGACCCCGGGACCGGCCCGGAACACCACGCCGGTGCCGGGCTCGCCGAGCCGTACGGTCGCGCGGATCAGGGCGCCGTGGGTCACGTCGGGGTCGTCGCCGGCGTCCTTGACCACTCCGGCCGTGGCGGCGACCGGCCGCTGGGCGGCGGCGGGGGAGCCGTCGGCGGCGGGCGAGCCGTCGGCGGCGGCCGGCTCGGCGGCGAGGACCAGCTCCTCGACCGCGAGGGCGAAGGCGGGCTGCTGGCCCTTGGGGAGGGTGATGGTCACCGGGTCCGGGAACTCGCCGGTGAGCAGCGCCGTGTACGCGGCCTTGGTGGCGGCGGTGGCGCAGGCGCCCGTTGTCCAGCCGTGCCGCAGACCGCTGCTCTTCAGCTGACCGGCCCGGCCTCCCGCCCCGCCTCCCGCTGCGGCCACCTGCGCCTCGCTTCCGCAATCCGATCACGCCCGCCCCGACCACCGCGGTCGCGCCCGCCGATTCTCCCCCATCCACCCCGCCGCACGGCGCCCGGGGGCGTGCGCGCGGCCGAGGCCGGTACCCGGCCAGCGGCCAGCGAGGAGAGCCCCCCGCCGTTCTCGAACTGTTCTCCGCACGGGTCTCGCTCCGTGCGACTACCAGCGAGTAATCTGTCGGTCCGTTATTTAGCGGGTTCATGACGTGGTCCGGCGACCGGGGCACCCGGCCGGGCCGCCAGTATGTGGGGGTTTCTGTGGCAGGCATGAGACGTCGTACGTTCCTGACCGGCACCTCGGTGGCCGCCGCCTGGTCGGCCCTGTCCCTGGGCGGCGCCCAGCTCGCCTCGGCCACGGGCCGGGACCGGGCGCTGGCGACCACGGCCGCGCGGGCCGTCAACGTCACCGGGACCACCCTGGAGCAGGTGGCCACGCCGACCGGGGCCGGCCCCTACAAGCGGCTGGCGGCCGGGCCGGGTTGGCCGCTGGTGGTGCGCGGGGAGCTCGCGGCCCCCGGCAGCGGGCGGGACGACCGCCGCACCGGGCTGGCCAGCTTCGTCCAGTTCAGCGACCTGCACCTGGTGGACACCGAGTCCCCGGTGCGCTTCGAGTTCCTGGCCAAGTTCAACGACAGCGCCTACCGGCCGCAGGAGGCCCTGAACGCCCGTGGCGTCTCGGCCCTGGTCGAGCGGGTCAACTCGCTCGCCGGCGGCCCCTACACCGGCATGCCGTTCAGCCTGGTGATGGCCACCGGTGACAACACCGACAACCACGAGCTGGCCGAGCTGGACTGGTACCTCACCGTCATGGGCGGTGGGCGGATGGCCCAGAACACCGGCGACCCGACCCGCTACGAGGGCGTGCAGAACTCCGGCAACTCGGCCTTCTGGAACCCCGAACTCGCCTACGCCGACGTCTACAAGGCGAAGGGCTTCCCGCAGGTGCCCGGCTTCCTGTCCGCGGCCGGCCGCCCCTTCGACGCACCGGGCCTCACGACCCCCTGGTACACCACCGTCGGCAACCACGACGACAGCATCGAGGGCTCGCTGCCCGACTTCGGACTGCTGAACGACCTCTACACGGGCGGGCTCAAGCTGGAGGGCTGCGACGACGCGACCGCCGCCCAGCTGATGGACTCGCTGCGGCGCGACCCGGCGGGCGCCGTCCTGCTGCTGGGCAAGCTGCTCGCGAACGGCGAGGCGGTGCGCCGGGTCACCCCGGACGAGCGCCGCCACCCGTTCACCCTCAAGCAGTTCGCCAAGGCCCACCTCGACCCGGCCGTCACCGGCGCCGGCCCCTACGGGCACGGCTTCACCTCGGACATGGTGAGCAGCGGCAAGCTCTACTACACCTTCCGGATCTCGGAGAAGGTCCTCGGCATCAGCCTGGACACCACCAACCAGGCCGGATTCGCCGACGGTTCGCTCGGCACCGCTCAACTGCACTGGCTTGAGCAGCAGTTGAAGAACCACAGCGGGCACTGGTACGACACCAACGGGAACCGGGTGACCGGTGGCAGCACCGACGACGTGATCATGGTGTTCAGCCACCACACCAGCGGCTCGATGGGCAACCTGCTGCCCGACCCGCGCAACATCTTCGAGAAGCGGCACGACGGCAACGAGTTGACCGCCCTGCTGCAGCGCTACCCGAACGTGGTCGCCTGGGTGAACGGGCACACCCACATGAACAAGATCACCGCGCACGGCCACGCGGTGCCGGAGCGGGCGTTCTGGGAGATCAACACCGCTTCGCACATCGACTACCCGCAGCACGGGCGGATCATCGAGGTCGCGGACAACGGCGACGGCACCCTGTCGCTGTTCACCACGCTGATCGAGTCCTCCGCACCGTACGCGACGGACTTCGGCAGCACCTCGGACACCAACCTGGCGGCGCTGTACCGCGAGCTCTCGTACAACGACCCCAACGGCCGGGTCTCCGCCCTGCTCGGCGCCGGGGAGGACCACAACACCGAGCTGCTGATCACCAAGCCGACCCGGTGACGGCCGCCGGCTGACAGCTGACAGCTGACAGAGAACAGAAAACAGCTGACAGATTTCATCATCTGTCAGCTGTTCTCCGTCATCCGTTACACGTCCTCCGGGTACCGCCGGGGCGTCCAGACGACCTCGACCCCGCCGCCCCGCTCGACCGCCCGGGTCTGCGAGGAGCCGATCAGCAGGATGGTCCGCATGTCGACCAGCGCCGGGTCCAGCTCGCCCAGCCGGACGATCCGGACCCGCTCGGTCGGCCCGCCGACGTCGCGGGCCATCACCACCGGGGTCTCCGGCGCGCGGTACTCCAGCAGCAGGTCCCTGGTCAGGCCGACCTGGGTGGTGCGGGACTTCGAGCCCGGGTTGTACAGCGCCAGCACCAGGTCCGCCTCGGCGGCGGCGCGCAGCCGCTTGGCCACCACGTCCCAGGGCTTGAGCCGGTCCGAGAGCGACACCACCGCGTAGTCGTGCCCGAGCGGGGCGCCCGCCCGGGAGGCGGCCGCGTGGGCGGCGGTCATCCCGGGGACGATCCGCACCGGCACGTCCCGGTAGTGCGGCTCGCAGGCGACCTCCAGCACGGCGGTGGCCATCGCGAACACCCCCGGGTCGCCCGAGGAGACCACGCAGACCCGGTGCCCGCGCCGGGCGAGGTCCAGGGCGAACTCGGCGCGCTCCGACTCGACCTTGTTGTCCGAACCGTGCCGCCGCTGCCCCGGCCGCTCGGGCACCCGGTCCAGGTAGGTGGTGTAGCCGACCAGGTCGGTGGCCTCGGTCAGCGCACCGCGCGCCTCGGCGGTGAGCCAGAGCGGCCCGGCCGGCCCGGTGCCGACCACGGTCACGCTGCCGACGCCGTCCGCGAGCCGGACGGTCGGCTCCAGCGGTGCGACCTTGCTCGGCAGCACCGCCACCGAGAAGTAGGGGACGCTCTCCCCCTCGACCTCGGCGAGCGGCGCGATCCGCTCCCCGTCCATGAAGGCCCGCTCCACGTACTGGGCGTCCTCCAGCCGGCCGGCCCGCTCCAGCGCCCGCCGGACGGTCGGGAAGGTGCGGCCCAGCTTCATGATCACCGCGGAGTCGGCGGCGGCGATCCGCGCCGTGAGCTCCTCCTCGGGCAGCGTGCCGGGGATGACGGTGAGGGTTTCCTCGGCCTCGGTCAGCGGCTGCCCGAGTCGGGCGGCGGCCGCGCTGACCGAGGTCACGCCGGGCACCACCTCGGTCGGGTAGCGGTGCGCGAGGCGCTTGTGCATGTGCTGGTAGGAGCCGTAGAACAGCGGGTCGCCCTCGGCGAGGACGACGACGTCGCGGCCGGCGTCCAGGTGGGCGGCCAGCCGGGCAGCGGCCTCCTCGTAGAACTCGTCCAACGCGCCCCGGTAGCCGCCGGGGTGGTCGGTGGTCTCCACGGTGAGCGGGTAGACCAGCTTCTCCTCGATCTGACCACCCGTCAGGTAGCGTTCGGCGATCGAGCGCGCGATGGAGCGGCCGTGCCGGGCGCTGTGGTAGGCCACCACGTCGGCCTTGCCGATGAGTTCGGCCGCGCGGACGGTCACCAGCGAGGGGTCGCCCGGGCCGAGCCCGACGCCGTACAGTCGTCCGGTCCCCTCGGATCCGGCGGAAGCGATCTGACTGTCCGTCACTCTTCTTCGCTCGCAATCGCGTTGATGGCAGCGGCGGCCATCGCGCTGCCGCCGCGCCGGCCGCGCACCACCAAGTGCTCCAGGCCGGAGGGGTGTTCGGCCAGCGCCTGCTTGGACTCGGCGGCGCCGATGAAGCCGACCGGCACGCCGATCACCGCGGCCGGGCGGGGAGCGCCCGCCTCGATCATCTCCAGCAGCCGGAACAGCGAGGTCGGGGCGTTGCCGACGGCCACCACCGCGCCCTCCAGTCGGGGCAGCCACAGCTCCATGGCCGCCGCACTGCGGGTGTTGCCCATCGCGCGGGCCAGCTCGGGCACCGAGGGGTCGGTGAGGGTGCAGACCACCTCGTTGTCGGCGGGCAGCCGCTTGCGGGTCACCCCGCTCGCCACCATGTTGACGTCGCACAGGATCGGCGCACCGGCGTGCAGCGCCGCGCGCGCCGAGGCGACCACGCCGGGCGAGTACACCAGGTCCTCGACCAGGTCGGTCATCCCGCAGGCGTGGATCATCCGCACCGCGACCTGGGAGACGTCCGCCGGGAGGGCGGCCAGATCGGCCTCCGCGCGGATGGTGGCAAAGGACTGGCGGTAGATGGACGCGCCGTCCTTCTCGTACTCGATCACTTCGTGGTCCTCCTGGCCTCGGCGACCGCCTCGGCCATCTCCTCGTTCGTCACGTCCACCGGAACGTCCGCGGGGGTTCCCGCGGTCGTGGCCGGCCCGTTCACCGTCACCCGATAGCCGTGCCCCGTGGCGAGCACGTCCACCCACTGCCCGGCCGGGTGGCCGCAGCGCCGCTCGCAGCCCGACCAGTGGACGGGCAGTCCGCCGCCCCCGGCCGCCGGCGCCCCGCGCTCCAACGCCCGGGCCGCGTCGGCCCGTACGTCGGCCAGCGACTTAGCGCAGCCCGGCAGCCCGGTGCAGGCGGTGGCCCGCTCCCAGGCCGAGCCGGGCTCGGTCCGCAACCCCGCGGCCGCCAGCGTGGGCAGCCGGTCGGCGGGGGCGCCGGGCAGCACCGCGCCCCGCCAGGGGGTCAGCCGCAGTTCGCCGGTCGAGGCGGCGACCAGCGCGCGCCACTGGCCGGCGTCGGCCCGCCCGAAGCGCATGCCGACCGAGAGCCCGCCGGGCAGCGCGCCGATCCCGGGCCGCGCACCGGCCCCGGCGGCAGCGGCCCCGACGGCACCGGCCCCGGCGAAGGCGGGCAGCGGCACCGTGCCGGCCGGCAGCAGTTCGGGCACCTCGCGCAGGTGCCAGGCCTTGCGGCCGACGCCGCGCAGCGCGTCCAGGAAGGCGCGGGCCGCGTCCAGCACGGCCGTCACCTCCCGTCCGGCCTCGACCGGCTGCCCGTGGGCGGCCCGTCCGAGCCGCAGCAGCGCGGGGCCGTCCGAGGCTGCGATCAATGTCACATCGGCGTCGAGCGCGGCGACGTCGCCCCGCCCGTCGTCCAGCGCGAACAGGAACTTGCCGGAGAGTCCGGCCGCCCAGTCGCTCGCGCACAGCCGCGCGTCCAGTTCGCGCACCCAGGCCTGCACGTCGGCGTGCCCGGCCGCGCCCAGCCCGGCCAGCGGCGAGGCGACGATGTTGCGCACCCGCTCGTGGGTGTCCGAGGGCAGCAGTCCGACGGCGCGCAGCCGGTCGGCGAGTTCGGCCCCGCAGTCCGCGGCCAGGCCGCGGAGTTGGACGTTGCCGCGCGAGGTGGTCTCCAACTCCCCGTCGCCCAGGGCCTCTGCGGCCTCAACCAGGGCCAGTGCCTGACGGTCCGTCAGCAGTCCGCCGGGCAGTCGGACCCGGGCGAGGCCGCCGTCGTCGGCGGCGTGCAGGCGGAGCGCCCCGGGGCAGGCGTCGGCGCGCCCCCGGTCGGGCACGGCGGCGCCCGGCGCGGTGGCGTCGGGTGTCGGTGGCATGGCGGCGAGCATACAGATGATCCGATCGCTTGCCTCCGTCCGCTGCATCACACCGGCGGCACGCCGGGCAGCACGGCGGAGCACGCCGAACCGGCCGCCCGGCGCCGGTGAGCGCCGTACGCCGGGCGCCGTACGCCGGACAGTGCGCCCGCCCGTGCGCCGGGCGGCGGCCCGCCCGTGCCCCGGGCCCGGCGAAGCCGCCCCTCCCCCAGGTCAGCCGTACCCCGTACGATGCTGGCGGGCGGTCCCCAGCGGGCCGCCCGACGCCAGCGACGGCGCAGGGGAGGAAACCGGTGCAAGCCCGGTGCGGTCCCGCCACTGTGACCGCGGTTCACCGGGAGACCGGTCGGCCGCGGGAGCCAGGAACTCCCGCCGTCCTCCACCGGCCCGGGGCGCGGACCCCGAGGAAGGCAGAAATGCACCAGCGCTGTCGCATGCCCGCGCCCGTTCCACCGGCCACCACCGCGGCCGACCCGGCCACCACCGCGGCCATCCTGGCCACCGAAGAGGCCGGGAGGTCCTTCGCATGATCCTGCTGCTGTCCACGTCCGACACCGACCTGCTCAGCGCCCGAGCCGCCACCGGACCGGTCCCGTACCGGCTCGGCAACCCGGCCCGGCTGACCCCCGAGGACCTGCCCGCACTGCTGGAGGGCACCGACCTGGTCGTGGTCCGCCTGCTCGGTGGTCGCCGCGCCTGGCAGGAGGGCCTGGACGCGCTGCTGGCCGGCCCCCGCCCGGTGGTCGTGCTGACCGGTGAGCAGGCCCCCGACGCCCAGCTGATGGAGCTCTCCACCGTCCCGGCCGGCATCGCCGCCGAGGCGCACGCCTACCTGGCCCACGGCGGCGCGGCCAACCTGGCCGAGCTCGGCGCCTTCCTCTCCGACACCGTGCTGCTCACCGGCCACGGCTTCGCCCCGCCCGCCTCCGCCCCGGCCTGGGGCCCGCTGGAGCGCGAAGCCCGTACGGAGAGCGGCCCGACCATCGCGGTGCTCTACTACCGCGCCCACCACATGAGCGGCAACACCGCCTTCGTGGAGACCCTCTGCCGGGCGATCGAGGACCAGGGCGCCCGGGCCAGGGCCTACTACTGCGCCTCGCTGCGCGGCGCCGAGCCCGAGCTGCTGGCCGCGCTCGGCGAGGCCGACGCGATCGTCACCACCGTGCTCGCCGCCGGCGGCACCCGTCCGGCCGACGCCCAGGCCGGCGGGGACGAGGAGGCCTGGGACGCCGGAGCGCTGGCCGCCCTCGACCGCCCGATCCTCCAGGCGCTCTGCCTCACCTGGTCGCGCGCCCAGTGGGAGGCCAGCGACGACGGCCTGTCCCCGCTGGACACCGCCACCCAGATCGCCGTGCCCGAGTTCGACGGCCGGCTGATCAGCGTCCCGTTCTCCTTCAAGGAGCTGGACGAGGACGGCCTGACCGTCTACGCCGCCGACCCGGAGCGCGCCGCCCGCGTCGCCGGCACGGCCGTCAAGCACGCCCGGCTGCGGCACGTCCCGGCCGCCGAGCGCCGCCTCGCGCTGGTGCTGTCCGCCTACCCGACCAAGCACTCCCGGGTCGGCAACGCCGTCGGCCTGGACACCCCCGCCAGCGCGATGCGCCTGCTGGAGCGGCTGCGCGCGGACGGCATGGACCTCGGCTCCGACCTGCCCGGCTTCAACGCCCCCACCGACGGCGGCGAGGACGCCTCCCACGAGGGCGACGCCCTGATCCACGCCCTGATCGCGGCCGGCGGCTACGACCAGGACTGGCTCACCGAGGACCAGCTGGCCCGCAACCCGGTCCGCATCCCCGCCGCCGACTACCGCCGCTGGTACGCCACCCTCCCCCAGGGCCTGCGCGAGCAGGTCGAGCAGCACTGGGGACCGGCCCCCGGCGAGCTGTACGTGGACCGCTCGCAGAACCCGGACGGCGACATCGTGCTCGCCGCGATCCGCTCCGGGAACCTGCTGGTGCTCATCCAGCCGCCGCGCGGCTTCGGCGAGAACCCGGTCGCGATCTACCACGACCCGGACCTCCCGCCGAGCCACCACTACCTGGCCGCCTACCGCTGGATCCAGGCCGCCCAGGAGGACGGCGGCTTCGGCGCCGACGCCGTCATCCACCTCGGCAAGCACGGCAACCTGGAGTGGCTGCCCGGCAAGACCGCCGCGCTGTCCGCCGAGTGCGGCCCGGACGCCGTCCTCGGCGACCTCCCGCTGATCTACCCCTTCCTGGTCAACGACCCGGGCGAGGGCACCCAGGCCAAGCGCCGCGCCCACGCCACCCTGGTCGACCACCTCGTCCCGCCGATGGCCCGCGCCGACTCCTACGGCGACATCGCGCGGCTGGAGCAGCTGCTCGACGAGCACTCCAACATCGCCGCGATGGACCCGGCCAAGCTGCCCGCGATCCGCGCCCAGATCTGGACCCTGATCCAGGCCGCCAAGCTGGACCACGACCTCGGCCTGGACGAGCGCCCCGAGGACGACGGCTTCGACGACTTCCTGCTGCACGTCGACGGCTGGCTGTGCGAGGTCAAGGACGCCCAGATCCGCGACGGCCTGCACGTCCTCGGCCAGGCCCCGGCCGGCACCGACCGGGTCAACATCGTGCTCGCCATCCTGCGCGCCCGGCAGATCTGGGGCGGCGTCAGCGCGCTGCCCGGCCTGCGCGAGGCACTCGGCCTGGACGAGGCGGCCCTCACCCTCGGCGCCACCGACGCGGCCGAGGCGCAGGCCCGCGCCCTGGTCGAGGCGATGGAGGCCCAGGACTGGGCGCCCGAGGCGGTGGAGAAGGTCGCCGCCGAACTGCCCGAGGGCGTCCGCGGGGCCGTCGGCGAGGTGCTGACCTTCGCCGCCACCCAGGTGGTGCCGCGACTGGCCGCCACCACCGACGAGCTGGACGCCGTGCTGCACGCGCTCCACGGCGGCTTCGTCCCGGCCGGCCCGTCCGGCTCGCCGCTGCGCGGCCTGGTCAACGTGCTGCCGACCGGCCGCAACTTCTACTCCGTCGACCCGAAGGCCGTCCCCAGCAAGCTCGCCTGGGAGACCGGCCAGGCGCTCGCCTCCTCCCTGGTCGAGCGGTACACCGCCGACAACGACGGCGCCTACCCGCCCTCGGTCGGACTCTCGCTCTGGGGCACCAGCGCGATGCGCACCGCCGGCGACGACATCGCCGAGGCCTTCGCCCTGCTCGGCGTCCGCCCGGTCTGGGACGACGCCTCGCGCCGGGTCACCGGCCTGGAGCCGATCCCGCTCGACGAGCTCGGCCGCCCGCGCATCGACGTCACGCTGCGCATCTCCGGCTTCTTCCGGGACGCCTTCCCGCACGTGGTCGCCCTGCTGGACGACGCGGTGCGCCTGGCCGCCGCCCAGGAGGAGCCCGAGGCCGACAACTTCGTGCGCGCCCACGTCCAGGCCGACCTCGCCGTGCACGGCGACGAGCGCAAGGCCACCGTCCGCGTCTTCGGCTCCCGCCCGGGCACCTACGGCGCGGGCCTGCTCCAGCTGATCGACAGCCGGGACTGGCGCACCGACGCCGACCTCGCCGAGGTCTACACCGTCTGGGGCGGCTACGCGTACGGCCGCGGCCTGGACGGGCGCCCGGCGCGCGAGGAGATGGAGACCGCGTACAAGCGGATCACCGTCGCCGCGAAGAACACCGACACCCGCGAGCACGACATCGCCGACTCGGACGACTACTTCCAGTACCACGGCGGCATGGTGGCCACCGTGCGCGCCCTCACCGGCAAGGCCCCGGCCGCCTACATCGGCGACTCGACCCGCCCGGAGACGGTCCGCACCCGCACCCTGACCGAGGAGGCCGCCCGCGTCTTCCGCGCCCGGGTGGTCAACCCGCGCTGGATCGAGGCGATGCGGCGCCACGGCTACAAGGGCGCCTTCGAGATGGCCGCGACGGTCGACTACCTGTTCGGCTACGACGCCACCACGGGCGTGGTCGCGGACTGGATGTACGAGAAGCTCACCCAGGAGTACGTCCTCGACCCGGTCAACCGCGAGTTCCTGGCGGGCGCCAACCCGTGGGCGCTGCACGGCATCAGCGAGCGCCTGCTGGAGGCGGCGAGCCGCGGCCTGTGGGAGCAGCCGGACCCGCAGCTGATCGAGCAGCTGCAGGCCGCGTTCCTGGAGACCGAGGGCGACCTGGAGGGCGACGAGGGCTGACGCCCTCCGACCGTACGGCGGCCGGCCGCGCGCCCCCGGGGCGGGCGGCCGGCCGCGGGTCGGGGGCGGGCATCCCTGCGCGGGTTGCAACGGCGCGGTGCCACGACCGGCCCCGGTCGGCGCGCCGG